>CANQYR010000117.1 GCA_947628125.1 uncultured Bacilli bacterium | reverse complement strand
GAGAACTAAAAAATGAAAAAAAATGATTTCTATATTTTAGCCATCAATCCTGGCTCTACAAGTACAAAAGTTGGCCTTTTTAAAAACGAAGAATGCCTTTTTAAAGAAAACATCGTCCATAAAAGCGAAGAACTAAAACAATTTAAAGAAATAAAAGACCAAAAACCGCTGCGTCTAAAAACCATACTAGATGTTCTAAAACAAAATAACATTGACCTTAAAACCATTGATGCCATATCCGGTAGAGGTGGTTCCTTAGAAAGCTTAAAAGGTGGGACATACAAAATCAATGACTTGATGTATGAACACGCTAGCACCATGAAAATAGTTAAACATCCATCAGCCCTTGGTATTGTCCTTGCTAAAGAACTAGGCGACTTATATAATAAACCATCTTTTTGCGTAAACCCACCTGATGTTGATGAATTTAAAATTGAAGCAAGAATAACCGGCATTCCTGGCCTTTATAGGGAAAGTAGAATCCATGCCCTAAACCAAAAAGAAATAGCCATAAGATATGCCAAACAACACAAAGTAAAATATGAAGACTTAAATCTAATCATCTGCCATATCGGTGGTGGCATAAGTATCGCTGCCCATAATCATGGCAAAATGATAGACTGTAATGACATCGTAAACGGTGATGGCCCAATGACACCTAATCGAAGTGGCTTTATTCCTGCTAAACCATTAGTTTCGCTTGCCTACAGTGGCAAATACAGTGAAAAAGAGCTTAAAGACTTGATTGGCAAAAATGGGGGTATCATGGCTTGGCTTAACACCGATGACATGAAAAAAGTTAACGAAATGATTCAAAATAAAAACAAAAAAGCCAAAATAATTTACGATGCCATGATCTATCAAATTGCCAAACAAATAGGGGCTATGTATGCTTCATTAAAATGTAATTGCAGTGCCATTATTTTAACCGGCGGCATCGCAAACGATGAATATTTAGTTAAAAATTTAAACAAATACATTAAAAAATTAGCCAAAGTAGTCTTAATGCCTGGGGAATATGAACTAGAAGCCTTAGCCCAAGGCACTTTAAGAGTTTTAAAAAACGAAGAAAAAGCACAAACATATACAGGTAAAAAAGTATTTGAAGGGATTGAAGAATATGAGTAAAAAAGATACAATAAAATTACTATTACCCGGCATAATAGTTGGCTTTGCCCTTGGTATGGGTCTTACCGCTTTAGTAGGTGTAAATAAAGAAAATGAAATACCCAATTTTATCGGTGGGGCAATGTGCTGTGGTGTTCCTACCTTGCTTAACACTCTTATTGTCCTAAAAATGGGAGCCAAACAGCTAAAACGAAAATTAACAATTAAACAAGCCTTACTAAAAACCTTGCCATTTACTATCATTGCCTTAATATTTGGCTTTCTAACCGTATCAGTTTTAGTAAGCATGATATTTAAAATTAACACCTGTGAACTTACCGTTTTAAAAACATCACTATATCAAGCAGTATTAGGGGTTTTAGTTTCCACCACCTTTGCCTACATCGCCTTAAAATTATATGAAAATAAAAAATAAGATTTGACATTAAACCCGCATTTTCATATAATATAAATGTTTAAAAAATTTTCAAAATAACAAAACGTTATCTTGTAAATAATAATAAGGATGTAATAACCATTCTTTTTATTTTAAAGAAAGGAATTTATCATGAAAAACTTTAAAGAATTAGACAAAGAAGAAATAAGTAAGGTTGAAGAAAAAATCTCTAACAAATGGCAAAGCATCAACAATATGTATGAAAAGCAACTCGAAAATCGTAAAAATAGTGAAACATTTGTCTTTTACGATGGCCCAGCCTTTGCCAATGGCTTTCCTGGACTACATCATATGGTATCTAAAAACCTTAAAGACACAATTACTAAATTTCATGTCATGAAAGGTAAAAAAGTAATTAGAAAAATAGGCTGGGATACCCATGGTCTTCCTATTGAAAACCATGTTGAAAAAAAACTAGGCATTTCATCTAAAAAAGAAATAGAAGAATATGGCATTGCTAAATTTAATGAAGAATGTAGAAAAAGCATTAGAGAAAATGAAGATGCCTTTACTAAACTTACCAGTAAAATGGGTCAATTTTTTGACGTCCAAAATCCTTACTTAACCTATAAAAATGATTACATCGAAACTGAATGGTGGATCCTAAAACAGATGTATGAACAAAACAAATTTTATGAAGGAACAAGAGTCGTACCTTATTGCCCTCACTGTGGTACCGGCTTAGCTACTCATGAAGTTGCCCAAAACTATCAAAACGATCAAGCAACAACCGTTTATGTTCCCTTTAAGAAAAAAGATGAAGATGTTTATTTTCTTGTCTGGACAACAACCCCTTGGACCCTTATCGCTAATGTGGCCTTATGTGTAAACCCTAAAGAAGAATACGTTTTAGTTGAATCAAAAAACACCAAATTTATTCTTGCTAAAGCCTTAGTCCCAAGTATTTTTCCAAACGAAGTTCAAATATTAAAAACATATAAAGGTAAAGACTTAGAAT
>CANQYR010000116.1 GCA_947628125.1 uncultured Bacilli bacterium | reverse complement strand
CGAAAGCATTATTTTATACTAAGGGTGTACCACTAAAGGTAAAGCCGCTTTTAACACGACATCACCTTCCTTTCGCCAAAATTTTCGTAAAAAACAAATAGATCGTTTCTCACAAATCCTTTTGACGACTTTATTATATACTTTTTTAAACTATTTAACAATATATTTTTAGTAAAAACGTAATAAAAATCAGTAGCTTATGAATGATTATACATAATCACAAAATCTGCTTGCGCACCTCCGGCATTTATGTGATTAGATAAAACTATTACATCATTTCCATTGCCATAAAAACTTTGGATTTTTTTAGGCCTTTCTTTTGGATCTAGGGTAGTGTCTGATGTTCTGCTTAAGGCACTTTCAATGCCTAAATCATCAAACCGATTTTTTAAATATTGACTAATTTTTAAAGTGTAGTCTTTTTCAACAATATTATTGGCTATGGTTCCTGGGTCTTCACCACCATGACCAGCATCTATAACAATTTTTTTTGCCATATAATTTCCTCCTATCATAAAATATGATAAAAGACTATTTTTGCTCCATTTTTATATTTTTATGTACATTTTATAGTAAAGAAAGTGTTTTATTAAAATTTATGCAAGCTAAATTATCCAAAATTTGGTAATATTTAAATAAAGGAGGAGATTATGGTGAAAGAGCTAAAAATTGAAGAAGCTATGGCGGGTGATTTGACTGATGAATATGATTTTGAAAAAGTACAAATTAAATTAAAGTGTTATGATTACTGGGGCATAATAAGAGATAAATATGCTTGCTTTTCTAAAACTAAATGTCTAACTAAAAGACATAAAGAAGTGGATTTTTTTAATAGAATTTAAAAATGTTTACATATCGTAAATTTTTTTTTTATTTAAATTGTGTTGTGCCTATCTTTAGCTAAAAATAATATTTCGTGTTATAATAAATTTAGTTTATGAAAAACTTCGGAGGTTTATATGGAAGAACAGGAATTAAAAAAACTTGAAGATAAATTGTGGGCATCCGCTGATAAAATGCGGGGCGCTGTATCCGTATCAGATTACAAGTTTATCGTGTTAGGCTTAATATTTTTAAAATATATTTCTGATTCTTTTGAAGAAAGATATATGGAGCTAGTTAAAGAAGGTTATGGCTTAGAAGAAGAAAAAGACTCTTATACCGAAAAAAATATATTTTATGTTCCTAAGAAGGCAAGATGGGGATATTTAGTTAAACATTCTAAAGATAATAATATTGGTGAACTTATTGACAATGCGTTAATATTAATTGAAAAAAATAACAAATCTTTAAAAAATGTCTTACTTAAAAATTATAATAGTCCAATGATGCGAAATGTTAATTTAGGAGAATTGATAGATTTATTTATCAACATTAAAGTTGGAACTAAAGATGCATTAGAAAAGGATATTTTAGGAAGAATTTATGAATATTTTTTGGGACAATTTGCTAAAAATGAATTACAAAAAGGGGGAGAATTTTATACACCTTCTTGCTTGGTTAAAACGATGGTTGAATGTATTGAACCATATGAAGGTAGGGTATATGATCCAGCATGTGGATCGGGTGGTATGTTTATTCAATCGGTAAAATTTGTTCAAGAACATCAAGGAAGGTTAGCAAATATTAGTATCTATGGTCAAGAAAAAAATCCTACTACATGGCGACTTGCCAAAATGAACTTAGCAATTCGTTCATTAAATGGTGATCTAGGGCAATATGCTGCTGATACTTTTACCGAAGATTTACATAAAGGATTAAAAGCTGATTTTGTGCTGGCTAATCCACCTTTTAATATGGAATGGGATGTGGATATTGTATCTAAAGATCAAAGATGGGTATATGGTCTTGCTCCGAAAAGTAATGCTAATTATGCTTGGTTACAACATATGATATCTAAATTATCTAAAAAGGGTAAAATGGCTTGTATTTTAGCTAATGGTTCACTTTCGGCTGGTGGTCAAGAAGGCAAGATAAGAAAAGAAATATTAGAAGATGACTTAATTGATTGTATTATTTCAATGCCACCTAATTTATTTTATACGGTTACGGTTCCTTGTTCTATTTGGATTATTAATAAAAATAAGAAACAAAAAGGATATACTTTGTTTATTAATGCTAGTAACATGGGGATGATGGTTACTAGAAAATTAAGAGACTTATCTAAAGAAGACATACTTAAAATAGCGGATACTTATCGTAATTATCAAAATGATACAAATTATGAAAATGTATTAGGTTATTGTAAAAAATCGTCATTAGAAGAAATAAGGGCAAATAATTATGCCTTAACACCCGGTAGATATGTTGGTGTTGAAGAAAAAGCAGATGAGGATGTTCCTTATGAAGAAAAAATCGATGGTCAATCCTTGTAATGTTGATTCTTCTAATGTTTATGAAAATTCTTCTGGTATTGATTTTACAGAAGTTTATAAGGACTATAATTATTCACCCCCTACAATCTAGTACACAGCGTATAATTAAATATAGGGTAAGTTTAGAAAAATATATAAAAGGAGCTGAAAATGAAAAAGACTACTGATAGAGTTGAT
>CANQYR010000115.1 GCA_947628125.1 uncultured Bacilli bacterium | reverse complement strand
GCTTTTCACCTTTTAATAATTTAATAGTTTTCTTTTTCAAAATAACATCAAATCCTTTCCGCTATCCGTAACTTTGCACTTCTGCTACGACTATTTTCCCTTAATTCTTCATCACTTGGTTTAATTGCCTTTTTCGTTATTATCTTTAACTTCGGCCTATATTCATAAGGAATAGAAGGTAAACCTTTCACTATCGGATCAACCTCACTATATTTTTTCATAAACTGTTTAACAATCTTATCCTCTAAAGAATGAAACGTTACAACAACAAGCCTTCCATGCTCATTTAATAAAGTAAGAGCATCCTCTAAAGCCTTTTTTAAATTTTCTAGCTCATTATTAACCTCAATACGAATAGCCTGAAAAACTTGCCGTTCGGGATGACTTTTATAAAATTCCTTTGCCCCAACTGCCATTTTAATAATATCACATAGCTGCTGAGTCCCAACAATTTTTTCCTTAAGCCGCTCATCAACAATTTTTTTAGCTATACAATTAGCCTTAGATACCTCACCATACTGAAAAAATATCTTCCTTAACTCATCATAGGAATAACTATTCAAAAGCTTAATAGCATCAAATTCCTGACTTTGATCCATTCGCATATCTAATTTTTCATCCCTCATAAATGAAAACCCTCGGTCTTCATCAATTTGTACTGATGAAACACCTAAGTCAAACAAAATGCCATCAACTTTTTCTATTCCTTTACTTGCTAACATTTCTTTCATATTGATGTAATCGCTATGAAAGATAACAAATCGGTCCCCCACTTTTTTAAGATGATCTAAACTATACGTAACTGCATCAAGGTCCTTATCAAAGGCGAAGAGCATACCCCTTTTTATTCTTCTTAATATTTCTTCTGAATCCCCTGCATAACCTAATGTAGCATCAACATATATCCCATCTTTTTTTATGGCAAGTCCATCAATACACTCATTTTTAAGCACTGTATAATGTTTCATACTTACTCCATAAATAAGTTCTCTGCCAAATCAGCAAGCTTAGACTCACTATCTGAAAGAAAACTATCCCATGCATCCTTATCCCATACTTCAATCCGATCATTCGCGCCAATAATAACGCAATCTTTTTTTAAGCCAGCATAATCACATAGGACTTGGGTTACCGTTGTTCTTCCTTGCCGGTCGAACTCACACAGTGTAGCTCCGGAAAAAAAGCTTCGAATAAAATCACGAGCATCCTTTTTGGTAAATGGTAAGGTATTTAATTTAGAAACTAACTTGTTCCAATCATCCATAGCGTAAATGTATAAACATTTCTCTATGCCTCGTGCTATTATAAATTCATCTTTTAACTTCAAACGAAATTTAGTTGGGATTACAAGTCGGCCTTTCTCATCAATAGTATGATGATATTCACCCATAAACATCAGTATCCCCCACTTTCTTCCACAGTTTCCCACTGCCTACCAATATGATACAAAAAAGCCTTCTAAAAGTAAATAGAGCTTAAATACAAATTTAGCATTTTTACACATTTTTACATAAAAAAATGCCTTGATAATTTCAAGACATATAATTTTTTCATGGTGTTCCAGGGCAGATTCGAACTGCCGGCGTTTCGCTTAGGAGGCGAACCCTCTATCCATCTGAGGTACTGGAACATAAACCTATTTTACCACACTTTTGTAAAATAGGATATTTTTTTTACTCAGTCAACGATTCAAACTGACTATTATATAAATCTGCATAAAAACCATTCTTCTTCAATAAAGCCTCATGGTTTCCAGTCTCAACAATTTTTCCATCCTTCATTACCAAAATAATATCAGCATTTTTAATCGTACTTAACCGATGCGCGATTATAAACGATGTACGATTAGCCATCAACTCATCCATTGCCTTTTGAATCAAAGTCTCAGTCCTTGTATCAACATTACTAGTTGCCTCATCCAAAATCAAAACCTTCGGATTAAGTAAAATTGCCCTTGCAATCGTTAAAAGCTGCTTTTCACCACCACTTACATTACTCGTATCCTCATTAATATTCATATAATAACCATCAGGTAAAGAAGATATAAAATGATGAATCCTTGCCTTCTTAGCCGCCTCTATAACCTCTTCATCACTTGCTAAAGGATTGGCATAACGTAAATTATCCATAATTGTCCCTGAAAAAAGCCAAGTATCTTGTAAAACCATCCCAAATAACTTTCGATATTCCTCCTTATTTAAAGTCGATATATCCTTACCATCTAAATAAATAGTTCCCTTATTTAAATCATAAAAACGCATCAAAAGCTTAACAATAGTTGTCTTACCTGAACCAGTTGGCCCCACAATAGCAACTTTTTGCCCATGCTTAACATCAATATTAAAATCATGAATTATTTCCTTATCCTTTTGATAACCAAAACTTACATGATCAAACGAAACATTACCAAGAATCTTTGTAGAATCAACATCATAGCAAACATTCTCTACCTCTTCTTCGCTTTCTAAAAAATTAAAAATTCTCTCCGCTGCCGCGATCATTAATTGAATTTGATTTGTCACATTAGCAAGCTGAGCAATAGGCTGCGTAAAGTTTTTGGAATACTGAA
>CANQYR010000114.1 GCA_947628125.1 uncultured Bacilli bacterium | reverse complement strand
ACTTGTTTAAATATATCTTTATTAAACCAAGAAAATGATATAAATATTCCAAAAGCTTATCCTATAAGTGATGGTGAGGGAAAAGAGTTACAACCATTTACATTTACCGTTCAAAATAATTGTGAAGAGTGGGTAGATTATTCAATCAACTTAGAAGTCTTAAAAGAAACAACTTTAGCAAGTAGTTACGTTAAAGCAATGTTAAATGTAAAAGATATGGAAGGAACACCCCAAACATTAGATTATTATGGAAATGGAACTCAAATAATAGAAGACTCAAAAGAGTCAAAAACCTTATTAGAAGATAGCCTTGGACCAAAAAGTAAAGGAGCAAATACAAAAGATTATGAATTAAGATTATGGTTAAGTGGAAGTGTAACTATCGAAAATGATGCCATGAACAAAACATTTCAAAGTAAAATAGTAATAGATGGAAAAGTAGGAAAAACACCAGCTGAAAAAATATGTGCATCAGCAGGTAAAGAAAGTGGGGCTTGTTTTATAGCCAAAAAATCAAATAATGATCCAACTAATTTAGCCTATGATGATACTAGTGATAATAACTTAAGGTTTATTGGGGGGGGGGTCAATAAAAAATTATGTATATTTTAATTGTGAAGAAGGAAAAGTGGCAAGCAAAGATACGTGTGAGACTTGGCGAATTATTGGGATAATGAATAATATCGAAGATGAAGATGGTAGTAGTGGAAGTCATCTAAAGATAATAAGAGAAAAATTTGAAAAAAATTATTCCTGGGATAGTTCTGACTTAAGTGTAAACTATGGTTATGGAGTAAATGAGTGGAGCCAGGCCGATATAGAAAAAGTATTGAATGAAGAATATTTAAATAGACGTACTGGATCAAACTTATGTTATAGAAATTCTAATAATTTTAAAGAAACTTGTCCCGATTGGACAACCATAGGAATAAGAGACGAAGCAAGGAATATGATAGCCAATGTAAAATGGCATACCGGAACCTTTAACGAGCAGTGGAACTTTGCCTTTTATAATAACAATGAAAAATTTAACGCCAAAGCAATGTATGAAGCAGAGCGAAGTAATCATAATGGAAAGGAACAATGTCAGGCAAGTGGAGAACAATACTGTAATGATGGTGTTTCAAGAACTACAACATGGATCGGAAAAGTAGGCTTAATGTATCCAAGTGATTATGGATATGCTGTAGGAACAGAAGTTAGAGAAACATGTTTAGGGAAGTCATTATATCAATATGATAGTGATAATTGTATGACAAATGATTGGCTATATAATGAAACTGATGAAGGTCAATGGACAATGACACCAACGCCTCATTCATCAGAAGCTTACGATGTGTTCTTTGTCTACTCAAGCGGGTTAGTGGCCACTACCAGTGCTTATATGCCTTTTACTGTTCGTCCTACCTTATACCTAAAAAGTAATATAAAAATAAAACCCAATGATGATCCAACTTATGGTGAAGTAGGTAACCCATTTATTTTAGAATCTTAGTTTTTTGACTAAGATTTTCTTTAATTAAATTTTAATTTAATGAACCAAAAATTGTGATTGAAAAACATTTATATATTTGATAAAATGATTAAGTAAGAAAATACACGAAAGGATAGATAAAAATGGCATTTAAATTAAAAAATATTTTTGGCGATAAAGAAGATGAAAATTTAACTAATGAAGACGAATACTATACAGTAACTGAAGAAGAATCTTTAAAAGAAGCTGAAAAAAGTGGCAATAAAATGATTCTAATGGAACCAAGAGCTTACTCAGAATCACAACAAATCGCTGATCATTTAAAAAATCGCAACAGCGTCGTAGTAAATTTTAAACGAGTTACAAGCGCCCAAGCAAAAAGAATTATTGACTTTCTCACCGGATGCGTTTATTCTATAGGTGGAACGATGCAAAAAATTGGTGTCGGAATTTATTTATGTACTCCTAAAAATGTTAACATTCAAGGTCAAATAACTGATGAAAATGAAAAAAGCGTAAATAAAAATGAAGAACATGATGAAATAGAGTGGTAAAAAATAAATTTTCTTTAGTAAAGTAGGTGAGGTGTGAAAAAGTTTGCAAGTAGCTTTAATGGTTACCGTAAAGATGAAGTAAACGCTTTTGTAAAAGAAGTAACAAAAGAATACGAATCGATGCTAAATAACCTTAAAAGCCGTGATTTGAAAATTAAAGAACTTGAAGATGAACTAGTAAAATATCAAAATATTGAAAGCACATTAAATAAAGCTTTATTAGTGGCCGAAGATGCAGCTTCACAAATGAAAAGACTAGCTAAAGATGAATCAAAATCAATTATTGATGATGCCAGAAGAAATGCCTCAAGAATTGTCAACGATGCCTTAATAAAAGCCCAAAACTTAGAAAATGATGCCGAAGAACTAAGAAGAAAAATCATTCGCTTTAAAAGACAATTTAGAACATACGTTGAAAATGAGCTAGAGGCCATTGAAAATATTGGCGAAAAATTTTAAAGAGCAATGCTCTTTTTTTTAGAAAGAGGGAAAAAATGAACCTACAAAAAATAAACGATAATACCTATGTCATAGAAAACAAAACCAACATT
>CANQYR010000113.1 GCA_947628125.1 uncultured Bacilli bacterium | reverse complement strand
TGGCGTATTATAGGAATAATGAATAATATAGAAGATGAAAATGGAAATACAGGAAGTCATCTAAAGATAATAAGAGATAAATTTGAAAAAAATTATTCTTGGGATAGTTCAGCATCAGGCGTAAATGATGGTCGTGGAGTAAATGAGTGGAGCGAAGCAGATATAGAGAAAGTGTTAAATGATGAATATTTAAATAGACGTACCGGATCAAACTTATGTTATAAAAGTACAAATAATTCTAAAGCAACCTGTCCCGATTGGACAACCATAGGAATAAGAGACGAAGCAAGGAATATGATAGCAAGTGTAAAATGGAATACGGGAACAATGCCAGTAGCATTTGATGAAAGTTTAATAACAGCAAAATATATGTATGAAGCAGAGCGAAGCAATCATACAGGAAAGGAATTATGTCAGTCAAGTGGAGGAACTTATTGTAATGATGGAGTTTCAAGAACAACAACCTGGACAGGAAAAGTAGGTTTAATGTATCCGTCGGATTATGGGTATGCTGTAGGTGGAACTGCAAGAGAGGCATGTTTAGAAAAAACAATGAATTCATATAATAGTGGTAATTGTAGGGAAAATGATTGGTTATATGATGCAAATAATTACCAATGGACCATGACACCAGTGCCTAGTTCGTTTGATGCTTGCGGTGTGTTCGGTGTCTACTCGAGCGGGTATGTGTACGGCAACAATGCTATCTATGCTTCTGCCGTGCGTCCGGTCGTGTATCTTGCCCCCTCTGTGAGGATAATAGATAGAGATTATAATGATTATGGAAGTATTGATCATCCTTTTGAATTAGAATTATGATCATGTTGTCAATAGTTTTGGAAAATGTCTTGAATTTTCCAAAACTATAAAAGGAAACCGTGCTTTTTACTAGCTCGATTTTTTTATTATGGTCAACTAATTCTTTGATAACTTTATATTTTTCTTGTTTTTTTATTCTTAATTTAAGTGAGACATTTTCAAATACTAACACTTAAGACATTATCATAAATTAATCATATTGTTTTTTTATATTTCTTAAATTCATTTGACAAAATGCCTTAATTGATATAGAATATGCACTTATATGGGGGATTGTTGTATGGATATATATGTAAAGTATCAAATTGGTAAATCATGTTTTACTAAGTCTTTGCCTATTGAACAAAATTTTTTAGCTAAGCAAGTAAGTGGTTTACCTTTGATTACTGGTGCTTTAATACATTTACCTATTAATAAAGATATTAGGGTTATAGTTGGTAAGGAAATTAATTTAGATCATATTGCATTTGAAAAGGAAAAGATAGCTAATTTTAATTTAAATTTAGATGATCTTGCATCTTTATCTTTGAAGGGTTATCGTAAAGCATGTATTCTTAATTTTAAAAATGAAAGTGACTTAGTTGTTGGTATTAATGAGGATGATATAGTTGTTTCGGATATTATGTCTTTAAAAAAGATTGTTGATAGTTTTTGTGTTAAGGAGGATTGTTATGTTTAATAAAAAGGAGAGTAAGAAAAATTGTAATGTCGAGGCTTTAAAAGTATTACTTGCTATTAATGTGCCTCAGTTATTGGTTTCTTTTTTAGAGGTTTCTAGGTTTTGGAAGGAAGAAGATTATAATAAGGAGTTATTAAAATGGGTAAGTATTAATTTTCCTTTTGTGTCTGAGGATCCTTTAACTTTGGCTGTTTATTCTTTAGCAACTAATAAGTCTATTGATGTATTAAGAGAAGCACTTGCTTATAAAAATAGTATGAATATCAAAAGATAATTAAAAATGTGTAAAGATTATTGACTTATGGCGAAAAAAATTTTAAAATGTTAATATAGTTTAGAAATGAGGTTAAAAAAATGAATTATTTATTTATTGGAGATGTGACAAGTTTTTGCGCTGATACAGCAAATATTTGGCAGATTGTGGGGTATGTTTTATTAGTATTTAAGATTGTTATTCCAATTTTATTAATTATTTTTGGAATGATGGACTTAGGTAAAGCTGTAATTGGTAGTAAAGATGATGATATTAAGAAAGCTGTAAAGTCTTTAGCTATGAGAGCTGTAGCGGCAGTAGTGATATTCTTTATTCCAACTTTAGTTAGCATGATTTTAGGTTTAGTTTCTAATTTTAATGATTCAGGTGCAAAAGCAAATTTTGATAATTGTCGTGCGTGTATTACTAACCCTAATGGTTCAACCTGTAAAGGGATGGCTGATACGGCTTGGGGCAATGAAACTGACACTAATGATGTGGAATAATTACCGAAAGGTAATTTTTTTTCGTTTACAAAAAGTTTTAGGACTTTTATAGCAGTGTATAAATTATTTTAAGATACAATTTAGTAAGCTAGAAAGATGCTTGTTTGATGTGCAATAAAACTATCAGTTATGCTGGTAGATTTTTTTATGTGTAAAGTTTACATAAATATGAAAAAAAGCAAATTTTGGCCATTTTGAGGAAATTTGTATACAAAAAAGGAAAATCTGCTAAGCAAATTTTCTAAAAGTGCTTTCAAAATGGAAAATTTGGTGATTTGCCAATCATCTTCTAATGTTTTAATATGAAATCGGAAAGGAGGTGATTGAG
>CANQYR010000112.1 GCA_947628125.1 uncultured Bacilli bacterium | reverse complement strand
TATTATGCTAATGTTATTGTCACATCCTATTATCACTTATAACATACTACCCCCCCCCTGTGTCAATAAATTAAAAAAAATTCACTTAAAACAAATGAATTCTTTACTTAATTTTCAATGTATTCTAGGACAAAAGGATTATCAACTGATCCATAATCAGAAGCTGCATTTAAAGCAATTTTAACATCACTTTTCAAATATAATGTAGGACGAATAACATTAGCATAATAGGCACTAGCAGTATCTAAACGACTCGTTATTTTAAACACAATATCTGCATAACTTGAATTAGGAATAGGAGTCATTGTCCATTGATGAGCACTGTTATCAGAATCATATAACCAATTAACACAATTAAGAGAAAATGAATACATCGATTTTCCTAAACAGGTCTCTCTTGCTTCACCTCCAACAGCATATCCATAATCACTAGGATACATCAAGCCTACTTTTCCTGTCCATGTTGTTGTTCTATCTACGTTATCATTACACATACTACCCCCACCCCATGCTTCGCATAATCTTTTTCCATTATAGTTGCTTCGTTCTGCATCATATACTGCCTTAACAAACCAATCACTACTATTATATCTTTTAAAAGTTCCAGTATTCCATTTAATATTAGCTACCATATTTTTTGCATCATTTTTTAAACCTATTTCTTCCCAATTTGGACAAGTTTCTTTTGAATTATCTTCATTATTAAAACACATATTTACACCTGATTGCCTATTCAAATACTCATTATTTAACACTTTACCAATAGCTGATGTGCTCCATTCATTTATTCCATAACCCCAATTTATATCTTCTTGTGAACTATCCCAGGACAGCTTCGTTTCAAATTTATCTCTTATTATCTTCAAATAACTTCCTTTTTTTTCAATATTTTGACCATCTTCACTTACTTCTATTATATTATTCATAACCCCTATAATCCGCCACGTCTCACAAGTATCACTACTTTGTGTAACATTATTATCACAATTAAAATAGACATAATTATTTGGCGCTGTTCCTACATACCTTAAGTTAGTATCTTTCGTATCATCATAAATTAAATCATCATCTTCTTTATTAGCAAAATAGCATGCAGCACTTTCTAAACCTGAATCGTTACAAATTTTTTCTTCTTTACTAACAAAATAAAAGGAACAAGTTGTTTTACTATCACTTAAATTAATTACCTTAAAATTATCCCAATTTTCATAATTCCATTCCACTAACGCCCCATTTGTGCAATCTGATCTTAAAAAAACAACTCCTTCTTCATTATTCTTTTCAGGCATTGTATCTACTTTTTTACCGTTTTTATAAAAAGCAAACTCCACACCACCTTGCAAATTATCATTTGTTATCTCAAACAAGCATAAAAATAAACACCCAAAAATTAATATCATCATTATACCTATTTTCTTAATATTCATTCTTTATTCACCACCATACTCTAATTCAAAGGGATGCGTACTACTTCCATAATCAGAATAATCCTTATCTACTATTTTAACATTACTCTTTAAATACAATGCAGGACGGACGATATCAGAACCGTAAGCATGACTTAAATACAATTCTCCAAATTTCGATATTAAAAATACATAAGTTGAAGAATGCGGACTTGGACCAGGCGATAGTAATGTTTGAAAATTACTATTATCAAACAGCCAATTATTATTCATACAATTATCAGTATCATAAGAATTCATTGTTTTTCCTAAACATATCTCTCTTACATCATCACCTACCGCATACCCATAATCAGAGGGATACATTAAGCCTACTTTGCCAATCCATGTTGTCGTTCTGTCTACTTTATCATTACAACCACTTATATCACTATAATTCAAACACTCGTCCTTACCATTATAGTTGCTTCGTTCTGCTTCATATGTCGCTTTAGCTAACCAAGAATCTTCATTAGAAAATTCAAAAGTTCCGGTATGCCATTTGATATTAGCAATCATACTTCGTGTTTTATCTTTTATTCCAATATCAGTCCACTTTGGACAAGCTATAGTACGTTCTCCAAAATCATTATAACATTTAGTATCACTAGTAATTCTATTTAAATACTCATTATTTAATAATTTCTGTAAATCCGCTTCGCTCCACTCATTTATTCCATTACCACTATTTACTCCTGTGGCTGAACTATCCCACGATAACTCACCTATTGTATCATTTCTTATTATCTTTAAATACGTTCCATTAAACTCAGTTTGTAATTCATCTTCACTTACTTCAGTCACATTATTCATTACTCCTATAATTCGCCAGGTCTCACAAGTGCTCTTACTTGCTTCTTTCCCCTCATCACAATTAAAGTATACAAAATTGTTTGGTGTTGATCCAACAAACCGTAAATTAGTATCAATTGTATCATCATAAACTAAATCTTCTTCGCCATCTAAAGCCTTATTTGCAAAATAACAGGCCCCACTTTCTAAGCCTGAGCCACTACATACCTTATTTATTGGCGTTGTAAAATAAATTGAACAAACAGTTTTAGTTTGCTTTAAATTATTAACTTCAAAATTTCCCCAAGCATCATTGTCCCATTTTATAGTCACACCATTAGTACATTCACTTTT
>CANQYR010000111.1 GCA_947628125.1 uncultured Bacilli bacterium | reverse complement strand
ATGCTATTTACAAGGAGTTATCTAGGGGTGGTCAGGTTTTTGTTTTATATAATCGGGTTGAAAGTATTTCAGGTGTTGCTTTTAAAATTAAGTCTTTGGTTCCAGAGGCAAGTGTTCGGTATGCGCATGGCCAGTTAGATAAGTTATCTTTGGAGTCAATTATGAGTGATTTTATCAATCATGAGTTTGATATTTTGATTAGTACGACTATTATTGAGACGGGTATTGATATTCCTAATGCTAATACTTTGATTATTTATGATGCTGATCATTTTGGTCTTAGTCAGTTATATCAGTTAAGGGGAAGAGTTGGTCGTAGTGATAAGATTGCTTATGCTTATTTGATGTATAAGAAGGATAAGGTTTTAAATGAGGTTGCTATTAAAAGGTTAAATGCTATTCGTGATTTTACGGAGCTTGGTAGTGGTTATAAGATTGCGATGCGGGATTTATCTATCAGGGGTGCTGGTGATTTATTAGGTAGTGAGCAGGCTGGTTTTGCTAGTAGTGTAGGGATTGAGCTTTATATGAAGATGGTTGAAGATGAGATTAAGAGGATGAAAGGTGAAGAGGTTTTAGATGATTCTTCTTTTGATCAGCCACTTATAAGGGTTAATACGCATATTGGTGATGATTATGCTTTAGAGGAAGATATAAAAATTGCTATTCATAAAAGGATTAATGAGGTTGATAGTGAAAAGAAGTTAAATGAGGTTAAAAAAGAGTTAGAGGATATGTTTGGTTTTGTTACTATGGATATGGAGGTTTATATGTATGAGGAGTGGTTTGAGAAGATTGCTAGTGATTTAAATATTACTAAGGTATTGCAAAGTAAGGATATGATTAAGGTTACTTTACCAAAAGATGTGTCTAGTAAGATTAAGGGTGATAAGTTATTTTTGGAGTGTTATAATATTCATCCTAAGTTTTTGATATCTTATGTGCATGATGAGATTACGATATCTTTACCTTTAGTGAAGTTAGATAAGCATTTCTTATATTATATTGTACCATTATTTTCGAAGATAAAGGGCGATTTGGGTGTATAAAATAGAAGGTTTTACTCAAACTATTAAAGGAAATGGAGTGAAACTTTTTTTATGAAGCAAACTGGTGTAGTAAGAAAGATTGATGAGTTAGGAAGGATTGTGCTTCCGAAGGAGATTAGGCGAAATTTAGGGATTCGTGATGGGGAGAATTTGGAGATATTTGTTACTGATAATGGTGTTTATTTGCAAAAGTTTTCTAAGCTTTTGGATTTGGAGAGTTTTGGTAGTTTTTTATGTCAGGATATTTTAGATTATATGGGGTTAAATGTTTTTATTTTGGATCGGGATATGATTGTTTCTTCATCTATTTTAGATATTAAGGGGCAGAAGATTATTAGTTTTTTTGAGGGGCTTTTGATGGAGAGGGAAAATTATGAGTCGAAGCAGGAGGAAAGTTTTTGGGGTTTGAAGGGTTATTTTTTGGTGCGGCCGGTTATTGTTTTTGCGGATTGTTTAGGGCTTATTGTTTTATATAAGGAAAGTTGTTTTGCGGATTATGAGCGGCGGTTTTTGAATTTTTTGGTGCAGTTGTTTATAAGGAAGATTGAAATTTAGGTTTTTAGGGCTATTTACATAGTCTTTTTTTTGTTTTTATGTTATACTTAGTTTGTTTTTAAAGGAGAGGTTTTATGGCAAAGTATTATATTTCAACGGCAATAGCTTATGCTTCGGCAAAGCCTCACATTGGTAATACTTATGAGATTGTTTTAGCGGATGCGATTGCTAGGTTTAAGAGAAGTCGTGGTTTTGATGTTTATTTTCAAACAGGTACTGATGAGCATGGGGAAAAGGTTTTAATAAAGGCTCGTGAAGCTAATTTAACTCCTCAGGAGTTTGTTGATGATATAAGTTCTCAGATTAAAAAAATATGGGATGTTATGGATACGAGTTATGATGCGTTTGTAAGGACAAGTGATGAGCATCATAAGAAGGTTGTAGCTTCTATTTTTAACAAGTTATATGAGCAAGGTGATATTTATTTGGGCAATTATGAGGGTTTATATTGTACGCCTTGTGAGTCTTTTTGGACGGAGTCACAGCTTATCGATGGCAAGTGCCCTGATTGTGGTAGGGATGTTAAGTTAAAGAAGGAGGAGGCTTATTTTTTTAAGTTATCAAAGTATGAGAAGGATCTTAAGGATTATATTTTAGCGCATCCTGATTTTATTCAGCCAGTTTCTAGGAAAAATGAGATGATTCAGAATTTTTTGGATCCAGGGTTACAGGATTTATGTGTTTCAAGGACGACTTTTGATTGGGGGGTTAAGGTACCTTTTAATGATAAGCATGTGGTGTATGTTTGGATTGATGCTTTGTCTAATTATATTACGAATATTGGTTATGATGTTTGTGAAGTTAGTTCTGAATTTAAGAAGTGGTGGCCTTGTGATTTGCATTTGATTGGGAAGGATATTGTCAGGTTTCATACTATTTATTGGCCTATTTTACTTATGGCTTTGGATTTACCGCTTCCTAAGCAGGTTTTTGGGCATCCTTGGTTATTGATGGGTAAGGATAAGATGAGTAAGAGTAAGGGCAATATAATGTATGCTGATGATTTGGTGCGTTTGTTTGGTGTTGATGCTATTCGTTATTATTTATTGCA
>CANQYR010000110.1 GCA_947628125.1 uncultured Bacilli bacterium | reverse complement strand
CTCATCTTTAATTTACCATTTATTATTTTAAATGTTGCTTTGTCTTGGTATCTTCCATAACTTTGATAAATTGTTGTTCCTATAAATATAATACATACACAAGCTAAAACAAAAGAAATAATTTTACTTTTTCTTAATTCTTTATTTTCATATTTTTTAAGTTTCATATAGGTCACATCCTATTATCACTTATAACATACTACCCCCCCCCTGTGTCAATTATAAAAAAAAAGAACTCTTACAAATTCTTTATAAATTCACAATCAAAGCCTCAACAAAATATGATAACCATCATCTTTCTTTTCATAAATAGCTACCTTTTTCTTATCATAACTTACAAAAACTCTCTCATCATTTACATCCAACTGTAAAACATTCCCGTTTAAAACCTTCTTATAATCTGTAAACGAAATGTCAACAATAGGAAATGGAAATAAATCATCAGCCTTCAATAAAGGCGTATCCTTCGTAATACAATCCAACTCATAACTATCCTCAATCCTAAAAATACCCTGCCTAACACGCCTTAAAGCACTCATCGTCGCCACCGTATTAATACTAAGAGCCATATCATTAATCAAACTTCTAATATAAGTACCCTTAGACACAACCGCCTTAAAAGTAACACTGTCAAAACTATGTGAAACATAATCTAAACTATAAATAGTAACATTTTTCTTAGGCAAAACCACATCCTCATTTGCCCTTGCATACTCATACAACTTTTTCCCATTAACCTTAGAAGCCGAATACAAAGGCACCGTCTGTGAATAACTAAAAGGACACCTAAAAAACATCTTACCATAATCATTAATATTAAAATCTTTTCTTAAAATAACATTACCCGTTGTATCCAAAGTATCAGTTAAAAAACCAAGCCTCATCGTCGCAACATACTCCTTATCATAAGAAGTAAACAAATTAACAAGCTTCGTATAAGTACCAAAACAAACAACCAAAACCCCCGTAGCCATAGGATCCAATGTCCCCGTATGCCCAACTTTCCTAACATTATATAACTTACTTAAATAATTAACTACATCCCGACTTGTCAAACCAAAAGGCTTACAAACAATTAAAATACCATTCACATTAAAACCTCCAAAGAAAAAAATTCACCGTTAGATAAAACTTAACCAATATTATTATCCTTCGCATGAATTTCAGATATCTTCTTTTCTATCAAATTACCATAAGAAATAGATTCATCATAAATAAACTTCAACTTTGGCATCAATCTTAAATCAATAACATTTGCTACCTCAAAACGTATATAACTACTAGATTCTTCTAAATCCTTTTCCATCTTTTTCTTATCAAAATCACTTAAAGAAGTAAAATAAACCTTAGCATATGACAAATCCGAAGAAGTATCACAAGCCGTAACCGTAATACTCTTTAAAAAAGGATCACTAGCATTATATAAAACCTCACTAATAGCCCTTAATAATTGCTCATTAATTCTCTTAATCTTTACACTACTCATCTTTTAACTTCCACCATCTCATAAAACTCTAACAAATCATTTTCCTTAATATCACTGTAATTTTCAAAAGTAATACCACACTCAAAACCTTTCTTAACCTCTTTTACAACATCCTTTTCCCTCTGAATAGACGCAACCTTGCCATCATAAATAACAATACCATCTCTAATAATCCTTACACTAATGCCATTTTTAACTAAACCATCCGTAATATAACAACCAGCAATCTTCCCAACCTTAGAAAAAGTAAAAATCTTTCTAATTTCTGCATTACCAACAACTTTTTCCTCAAAATCAGGATCCAGCATACCCTTCATTGCTAATTCCATTTCCTCAATAGCTTTATAAATAACCGTATATAACCTTATATCAACATTATACTCCTTAGCAATATCCTTAGTAATATTTGAAGGACTAACATTAAAACCAATAATAATCGCATTAGAAGCATTAGCAAGCACCACATCACTTTCACTAATCGTCCCAATTCCACTTCTAATAACCTTTACTCTAACCCCTTCAACATCAATCTTTTCCAAAGCACTCTTTAAAGCTTCCTCACTACCTCTTACATCAGCCTTTAAAACAACATTAATTTCCTTTTGGCCAGCATTAATCTTCGCAAATAAATCATCCAAAGAAACAACCTGCTTCTTCGTCTGCTGCATCTTATAATCATTAAGCCTCTTATTAGCCACACTCTTAGCTTCACTTTCCGTCTCAAAAGCCATAAACTTATCACCAGCACTTGGATTATCACTAATACCCGTAATCTCAACTGGCATACTAGGACCTGCCGAAACAATTGACTGACCCAAATCATTCTTCATCGTCCTAACCTTACCAAAAGATGAGCCAACAACTATTGGATCCCCAAGCCTTAAAGTACCATTTTGAATAAGAAGCGAAACAATACCACCAACATTCTTATCCATCTTACTTTCAATAACCGTACCAATAGCATAACGATTAGGATTAGCCTTATAACCATTAACCTCACTAATAATACCAATCGTCTCTAATAATAAATCAACACCCTCACCAGTATGAGCCGAAATAGGCACGAAAGGCACATCGCCACCCCATGCTTCAGGAGTTAACCCATATTTAGCTAATTCCTCAGTAACCTTCTCAATATTAATATTAGGCTTATCAATCTTATTAATTGCCACAATAATAGGAACATTGGCACTCTTAGCATGATCAATCGCCTCACACGTCTGAGGCATAAC
>CANQYR010000109.1 GCA_947628125.1 uncultured Bacilli bacterium | reverse complement strand
CCCCCCAGAAACCATATTCTTTCCATACAAAGGCGCCATATTATTTTCCCGGCAAACCTTAGCATATACATTATAATGAATTGGCCCTGCTGTTAAATGACTAGGCTTATACTTTTCTAATAATGGATAAATATCAGATACCATCTGTGGAATTAAAACGCTTTCCACTCCAAGAACACTACAATAATGCGCTACTGCAAAACCATAACTAATTGATTGAATTAAAATATCTAAAAAGACATCACCTTTAGCAAAATTCATATCCCCAAGCTCATGCTGAATTACCATCGCATTAGCATTTTCATTAGTAAACCATACACTCTTAGGCGTTCCAGTTGTTCCACTAGTTCCTAATAAAACGGCCTTTTCATTTGGTACATAATAAGGCTTAATATTATCTTTAACCCTTTTCTTAAGAAAATCATGCCAATTCATAAATCTATCATCATAAACAATTTTTTCTTTAGCCTTATGATTAATTTTTGCCAATAAATTATTTACAACACTTGCCCATTTAGGAACAGATTCACTACCATTTGTAATAACAACATTTGATACATCTTTAGCTACACTATTATACTTTTCATAAAAGCCCTCATACATAAACATCGTCTTCACATTATTTTCATTAATAATCTTTCCTAAATCCATTTGCGATAACATTGGATTAATAGGATAAACAACCGCCCCAATCATATTACAAGCATATATTAAACTACGACACTCCGGTACATTAGGTAAAACTAAAAGCACAATATCTTTTTCCTTAACCCCTAAACCTTTAAGAGCAAGTGCCTCCTTTTTAATATCACTAAGATATTTTTTATAAGTTATTGGAAAATCAAAATAACGCATGGCTACAGCATTTAAATTATCTTTATTATATTTATACAAAAGCTGATACATTGACATATTTATATTACTAGCATCGGCCAAAACATCATAATGCCTAAGCCAAGGCCTATCAATACTTGCATAGCCAACCAAAGGCCCATTTATATTTCCTAAAGATAAATCCTGTAAATATTTTTTTCTTAAAGTTTCCTCCTTTTCACTTAACAAACTAAGTTTTTCTTTATATTGTTCCAAATCTTTTCTTTCCATAAAAAAACCTCCCTATTACTTTTCAAGTATAACATGTAAATAAAAACAAAGCAATTACTTAATATTGCTTCTTAAAACCATAATCTCCCCTAAATAATTTTGATTAACCTCTAAAGGATCTACTACATCACTACCCATCCAAAGTTTAAGATCATAACTAGATTTTTCCCCAGCCTCTAAACTATTACTAATCAAAATATGATTACTTAAATCATTATCATAAACAACCTTCTGAGCTGGAAAAGTACTTAATTTTTTTTCCTCACTTCCATTTAAAGATACCTCAATAGAATCTTCCTTAACTACACTTTGACCCTTAGTTTCCAAATTAACAGTATAATTAATTTTATCCTTGCAAACATTTTCAACCATAAATGTTATCGGAGAAACAGAAGTAGAATCACTAATAGGACTTAAATTAGAAAGCAACACCTCACTAGTATTAGCTTGATAAGTTACAAGCAAACACTGTTTTTTTCGATCTTGATAAAAAAGCGTCCAAAAAGCATAAACAAAACCAGCCATACTAAGTAAAACAACTACCATAATCATAATTACCATATAAGCATTCTTTTTAAAATGTAGTTTCTTTTTCATTTTCTACCCTTCCTTTTATTAAATTATAGCCCTTTTAAAAAGGATTTTCAATCATGAAATATGTCTAATTTTGCTAAAGTATTCATACACTTAATTAGGTGATTTTAAAAATGATCAAAAACTTTGCCAAAAGAAAATTCATTGTCACAACTTTTGCCTTCTTCATCTTTTTTATCACCCTTTTATTTCCAAGTAATACCAAGCCAAATCAAATAACCAAAAACTATATAACTGGCACTAAACAAGCCATATATTTATTAAATAAAAATGACTATGTTTCCCGAACCGAAGTCATCGTAAATAAAAATGAAACTATCAAATTAGCCGAAGAACTAATATCTTATTTAACACTAGATTCCAAAAAACAAATATACATACCTGAAATATTTAGCCCCATCATTCCCAAAGACACCAAAATAATTAGCATTGATCTTCAAGATCATTTGCTAAAAATTAACTTTAGCAAAGAATTTTTGACCATTCCTAGTGCTTATGAAGAAAAAATAATTGAATGCCTCATCTATACCTTAACCGAACTAGATGATGTTGAAGGCTTACTTATTTTAGTTGAAGGAAAACTCTTAGAACAATACCCTAACTCTCATAAACGCCTTCCTCATATATTAACAAGAGATATTGGCATTAATAAAATAATTCAAATAGATAATATAGCTGGCGTATCCAAAACCACAACCTACTATCTAGCAAACGAAAATAATATATCCTATTATGTTCCTATCACCCTTTTGCAAAATACAAACAAAGATAAAGTAGAAATAGTAATTGAAAGACTAAAAACCAATCCTCACCTAGAAACTAACTTAAGAAGTTACTTAAATGCCAACGCTGAACTAAATAGTTACGAACTCCTTGAAGAAGAAATAAAATTAAGCTTTAATGAAGCTTTATTTGAAGGTTTAAAAAGCGAAGATCTAAAAGAGCAATTACAATACTCCATTGCCCTTTCTCTTAAAGATACATTAAATGTTAAAACCGTAACTTTATTAACATAAAATAAATAATGGGGCTTGTATTTGGGTATAATTTATATTATAATTGAAATATCCAAACGTTCTTGTAGCTCAGTTGGATAGAGCAATCGCCTTCTAAGCGATCGGTCGAGAGTTCGAATCTCCCCAAGAACACCAGA
>CANQYR010000108.1 GCA_947628125.1 uncultured Bacilli bacterium | reverse complement strand
GGGGGGTAGTATGTTATAAGTAAAAATAGGAAGTGGTCCACATGATAGCAAGAAAAGAAAAAGATAAACAAATAACAATCAAAAGAAAAACTATGATGGTATTAATATTTGTTTGTGTATTAAGTTATGGGTTATTTTTTTATCAAAGATATCAAGATAAAGCTTTAAACAGTTATTCTAGTGGTAGTATGGAATTTGCATTTTATAATGGCAATCAAAAGCTTGATACTATACCTTTAAAAGAAAATGGAGCTGTATTTATAAGATCAGAGTGCGATAATGACGCGACAGTAAAATGGGATAGTGAAAATTGGGCACCAGCTGTATATAATTTAACTGAAGCCAAAACAAGTTGTACATTGTATTTTGGTAATAAAGGAAATAATGAATGTTTAATATATCCTGAAAGTGCCGCTTGTAAGTATGGTGAAGCCGGTGAAACAGAAGAGTTATTATATGATGATACAGAAGATAAAAATTTAAGATTTGTTGGAGCATCGCCAAAAAATTATGTGTATTTTAATTGTGAAGAAGGAAAAACAGTAAGCAAAAGTACCTGTGAGACCTGGCGCATAATAGGAATAATGAATAATATAGAAGATGAAGATGGATATACTGGAAGTCATCTAAAGATAATAAGAGACAGTATTGGTAATTATTCCTGGGATAGCTCATATCCTGAAAACAGTGGTTATGGAGTAAATGAGTGGAGCCAGGCAGATATAGAGAAAGTGTTAAATGATGAATATTTAAATAGACGCAATGGAACAAATTTATGTTATAAAGGTAAAAATAATGATAAAACAACCTGCCCTGATTGGGAAACTATCGGAATAAGAGAGTCATCAAGGAATATGATAGCAAACATAAAATGGAATACCGGAACAATGCCCGTAGCATATAATTCAAATTTAATAACAGCCAAGTATGTGTACGAAGCAGAGCGAAATAGCCATAATGGAAAAGAATTATGTCAGTTAAATGGTGGAGGCCAATATTGTAATGATAGAGTTTCAAGAAAAACACTATGGACCGGAAAGGTAGGCTTGATGTATCCCAGTGATTATGGATACGCTGTAGGAATAGAAGTTAGAGATGCATGTTTAGAAAAATCAATGGGTTCATATCATAGGGATAATTGCATAACGTATGACTGGTTATATGATAAGAATAATATCCAATTTACAATGACCCCAGTGCCTCTTTCGTCAGGGGCTACTGATGTGTTCTATGTCTACTCAGATGGGCATGTGGATTACTATGGTGCTAACGGCGCTTATGCCATTCGTCCGGTCTTGTATCTTACACCCTCTGTGAAAATAATAGATGGAAATGGTGATATTAATGATCCGTTTGTCCTAGAAATGTAGGTGTATAATGAAATTAAAAAAATATCAAGATAGAGAATTAAAAATAAAAAAAAGAACATTTATGTTATTGCTCTTTTTATGCGTAGTAAGTATAGGCTTATTAATGTATCAAAGTTATGCAAAATATCAAGATAAAGCAACTTTTAGGATAATAAATGGTAAATTAAAAATGAGTGGAGGAAAAGGTGACATAGAATTTGCTTTTTATAATGGTGATCAAAAATTAGATACATTGCCTTTAAAAGATAGTGGATCTGTATTTTTGAAATCAGTTTGTACAAATAATGCTACGGTTAAGTGGGATAGTGAAAATTGGGTACCAACTGTGTATAATTTAACAGAAACTAAAACCTGTTGTGAGTTATATTTTGGAAGTAAAGAAGATAGTATTTGTTCATTATATCCTGAAAGCGCCACTTGTAAATATAATACAGCAGAAGAAACATCCGAGTTATTATTTGATGATACAGAAGATAAAAACTTAAGATATGTAGGAGCTACACCCAATAATTATGTTTATTTTAATTGTGAAAAAGGAAAAGAACAAAGTAAAGAAACGTGTGAAATTTGGCGAATTATTGGTTTTATGAATAATATAGAAGATGAAGATGGAGTTGTAGGAAGTCACATAAAGATAATAAGAGACAAGTTTGCCAAAAATTATTCCTGGGATAGTTCTATATCAGGTGTAAATAATGGTTATGGAGTAAATGAGTGGAGCATATCAACTATAGAGAAAGTATTAAATGATGAATATTTAAAAAGACATGCGGGATCAAACTTATGCTATAGATATGAGAATAAAACTACAGAAATCTGTCCCGATTGGGAAACTGTTGGGATAAGAGATGAGGCAAGAGATATGGTGGCTAATATAAAATGGCATACTGGAACAATACCAGTAACATATGATGGAAATACAAATTTAATAACAGCAAGTTATATGTATGAAGCAGAACGAAGTAATCATAACGGAAAAGAGATATGTCAGGCAAGTGGAGAGAAGTATTGTAATGATGATGTAGATAGAACAACAACATGGATCGGAAAAGTAGGCTTAATGTATCCCAGTGATTATGGTTATGCCGTAGGAGCAGAAGTAAGAGAAGCATGTTTAGAAAAAACAATGTATTCATACAAGAGTGGTAATTGTATGACTTATAACTGGTTATATGTATCTGGTAGTGATCAATGGACAATAACACCATTGTCTCACTCGTCGAGTGCTAATTCTGTGGTCCTTGTCACTTGGACCGGTAGTGTGGAAGGCAGCCGTGCTGACATTGCTATGGCCATCCGTCCAACAGTATATTTAAAAAGTGATGTTAAAATTGCTTTAAATACTGCTGATGATTATGGATCAGTTGATAATCCATTTGTTCTAGAATACAGCGAAAATTAAGTAAGGGAATTCATTTATTTCAAGTGAATTCTTTTTTTACAATTGACACAGGGGGGGGGTAGTATGTTATAAGTAAAAATAGGAAGTGGTTCCA
>CANQYR010000107.1 GCA_947628125.1 uncultured Bacilli bacterium | reverse complement strand
TGGTACCAAAAAACAAGCTGGAGAAGTAGCAAAAGAAGAAGCTATCCGTAGCAATTCCTTTTATGTTACTGAACGTTGGTTAGGTGGAACTTTAACAAACTTTAGAACAATTCGTAAACGTGTAAATCGTCTTGAAGAAATTGAAAAAATGGAAAAAGACGGAGTTTTTGAAGTATTACCTAAAAAAGAAGTTATTGGCTTAAAAAAGGAATATGACAAATTAAATCGTTTATTAGAAGGAATAAGAGGCATGGTAAAATTACCACAAGCTTTAATTATTGTGGATTCGAAAAAAGAAGCCAATGCCATTCATGAAGCAAGAAAATTAAATATACCTGTCTTTGGTTTAATTGACACTAACTGTGATCCAGATGATGTTGATTATATTATTCCAGGTAATGATGATGCTATTCGTTCAATCAAAGTTTGTCTTGGGGCTTTAACAAACGCGATATGCGAAGTTAATAACCTTGAGATGGTTGATTATGTAACTGAACAAGCAAGTGAACCAAAAGAAGAAAATCAAAAAGAAGAAAAATAAAGAAAAGAGGGATAATATGCAAGTAACTGCCGAAATGGTAAAAAATCTTCGCGAAAAAAGCGGAGCCGGAATGATGGATTGTAAAAAAGCTTTAGCTGAAACAAATGGTGATATGGATAAAGCTTTAGACTATTTAAGAGAAAAAGGTATATCTAAAGCCACCAAAAAAGAAAGCCGCATCGCCGCGGAAGGTTTAGCTAATATTTATGTTGAAAATAATAAAGCCGTAATTGTTGAAATTAATAGTGAAACTGATTTTGTTAGTAAAAATGACGAATTTAAAGAATTAGTAGATACCATTGGTAAAGCTTTACTAAATAGTGATGCTAAAACTTTAGAAGAGGCTAACAATATTAAAGTAAAAGACGAAACAATCGCTGAATTAATGGTTGCCAAAATAGCTAAAATTGGTGAAAAGCTTTCCTTACGTCGTTTTGAAATTGTAAACAAAAACGATGATGAAGTATTTGGTACATACCTTCATATGGGTGGAAGAATTGCTTCTTTAGTAGTTGTTGAAGGTAACAACGAAGAAGTAGCCAAAGACGTTGCTATGCAACAAGCTGCAATGCGCCCATCATATACCTTTATAGAAGATGTTCCAAATGATGTTTTAGAAAAAGAAAAAGCAGTTCAAAAAGAATTAGCTATAAATGAAGGTAAACCAGCTGATATTGCAGAAAAAATGGTTCAAGGACGTATTCAAAAGTTTTATAAAGAAATATGTTTAAATGAACAAGTTTTTGTTAAAGACTCAGGACTAACTATTAAAGATTACTTAAAAAATAATGGTTGCACTTTAAAAAAAGCAGTTCGTTATGAAGTAGGCGAAGGTATGGAAAAGAAAAATGAAGACTTTGCCCAAGAAGTAATGAATCAAGTGCAAGGAAAATAAGGGCTACAAAAGCTCTTTTTATTTTTTAAAAACAAATTAATTTTCTAACCATTTTGTTTTTTTAAATACTATATAAGTGAAAGGAAATAAGTATGGACAAGATATATGATGAATATTATTTCAAAATATTTAATTGGGCTATAAAAAAGACTAACAATAAAGAAGATGCCGAAGATTTGACCAATAGTGTATTCTTAGCAATATTTGAATATTTTAATAAAAATATTGATGTTAAGAAAATAGATAATTTAATATGGAAAATTGCTTATAATATATGGTGCACCAAAGCAAAAAAATATATTAAAGAAAAAAACAATGAACCTTATGATGAACAAAACACTATTAGTTATATAGATAATGTTCTTGATAAAGTAGTCTATAAAGAAATAGTTAATAATTTAGATAAAATTGGCCTAACAAACAATGAATATTTATCATTTAAATTGTACTATTTAGAAGACCTTTCAATAAAAGAAATTAGTAATAAGTTAAACTCTAGTGAATCAAATGTAAAATATTATTTATATAATGCTAGAAAAAAAGTAAGGGAGAGATATGATGGATAACTTAAAACTAGACAATTATTTAGAAATAGTAAATAAAGAAAAAATAAATAAAGGATTAGATAATTATACCCCTTTATATCCAATGTTAAGAAAAGAAGATAATAAACTATACATTGGTATTATGCTAACAAAACAAAATGATGAAGTATGGAATAAAGATAGTAATATTAAACCAGATTATTGGGCTTTAATAGATATAACAAATAACAATATAGTTGAATTTAATGAAACAAAAACTAAAGATTTTGTTGTAGGAAAATTAAAAAAGAAAAATCTCGAAAATAAACAAAAAGAAATATCTAAATATGAAGTAAGTAAAAGATTACAGTATAAAGAATATCTAATGAATGATATTAAAAATAACAATTTACCAATTCAACAAAAATTAGCAAATATTCTTAACAATGAAATAGAAATTGATGGCGAAAAAATTAATATAAATGATTATATTATAACTAATATCGAAGAAGACATAGCTAATAAAGTAAATGAATTAGTAGATATAGTTGTATCATCAAAATACAATTCAATTACATTCTATTATGATAATCTTTATAAGCAAATAATTAATTCTTATAAAAATGATAACTATATAGATAAAGATAAAATAAAATTATGTATGGAAGTAATGAACAACTATTATGATGGCGTGATTGGCATTGATAATTTTTTCAATTTATAAGAATAAATATAATTGGTATTTAGGAAACTTAAGAAGACCTAAGTCAATTATTCCTAACTCTTTCAAAGAGTTAGTTTTTTTAATTGCAAAATTTAAAGAGAATATAAAAGAGTTAAACTGTACTAAAAATATACTAACACTCAAAATTACAATTGACACAGGGGGGGGGGTAGTATGTTATAAG
>CANQYR010000106.1 GCA_947628125.1 uncultured Bacilli bacterium | reverse complement strand
CTTTTATAGCGAGACAGTTGTATCAAGTGAAAGTCAACCTGATAGTGTGATTAGTGATATTCCTGATGGTTATACTTTATTAGAGTTAGGTGTTGATATTCATTCGACTTATGGTAATGCTATTTATCCAGGTAATTATATTGATTTGTGGGTTAAAGGTGAGGATGATTATCGAAAGACTATTTATACGGCTTTGGTAAGAAGTATAAAGGTATCAGATGTAAGGGATGGCAATGGTAAGTCGGTTTTTGAAACAGCTAGTGAAGCTAGGTCTCCATCTGTATTGTTGTTTGCTGTTCCTGATGAGATGTATTCATTGTTAAAGAAGGCTCAGTTTGTTGGTTTTAGCATTGAACCAGTTCCTAGAAATAAAAACTATACGGCAAATCCTGGGGAAACTGAGGTTGCTAGTGAGTATGTAAAGGAATATATTTTATCTAAGGCTGCGGTTATTCCAGATGAACAAATTTCAACTTATAGTTCAACAAGTACGAATAATTCAAGTAGCTCAAATGCTGAATAAAAAGAATAAGAAAGGGAAGGAAAAGCCATGAATGACGCGATTTTTTCACAACTTGATTTTGGTCCATTGGAAGAGTTTTTACGCGATGAGAACATAACAGATATTTCTTATAGTAATGGTGGTCAGGTATGGCTTAAGTCTCTTAATCAAGGTGTTTATCAAGTAGAAAGACCGGAAATAAATAATGCACTTTTGGAAAAGTTAGCATTTCAATGTGCTAATGTTATGGGTAAAACTTTTAATATGGCTCATCCTTTTTTGGATGCTGAAAGTGCTGAGTTACGTCTTAATTTTATTCATGATTCTATAGCGACTAATGGTATTGCGTGTGTTATTCGTAAGACACCCGCGAAGATTAGGCTTAATCGGGATAAATTGTTAGATGAGAAGTATATTTCGGCTAATCTACTTGATTTTTTATTAAAGTGTGTTGAGGGACATGCGAATATAATTGTTAGTGGTGAGACTGGTTCTGGTAAAACGGAGCTTGTTAAGTATTTGGCTTCACATACTAAAGAAAATGAGAAGATAATTACAATTGAGGATACGCTTGAGCTTCATTTGGATCGTATTTTTCCGCATCGGGATATCGTAGCAATGAAAACGAATAATATTGCTAGTTATTCTGAGGTTTTGGTAACGTGTATGCGGCAAAATCCGATTTGGATTTTACTTTCGGAGGTTCGTAGTGCTGAGGCGGTTATGGCAGTTAGAAACTCAATATCATCTGGACATCATATTTTATCGACTATCCATTCTGATAAGGCTAGTTTGATTCCGATGCGTATGTTTGCGCTTATTGAGAGTAATATTGATGTTGAGCAATTTGTAACGACTATTCATCGTTATGTTCAAATTGGTATTTATGTAAAGGGTTATATGAGTAAGGAACTTGGTAGGTTTCAAAGAGAGATTATGGAAATATGTGAGTTTTATGTTGATGATAATAATAAACCTCAGGTTAATACGATTTTTAAGAAGACTTTAACAGGTGAATTAACGATGAATAATCCGACTAAGTATTTGCGTGATTATTTAGGAATTTCTGGTGTTACTTTACCAGATGATATATATGCGGCTAATGATCAAAAAGTTGAAAATGTTGTTGAAACTTTATAAGGAAGAAGGGAATATATGATTGAGTTAGTATTATTAATTGTTATTGCTATTTTTGGTATTTCTTATTATTTAAATAATGGTGAGAATGTTTATAAGTTTTTTACTTCTAAAGTAGCAAGTGCTTATGAAAAATATGCTCCTTATAGTTTCAAGCAGGTTAGGGCAAAGGTTAAGGAATTGGGTCAGGAGTATACGCCAAGGCAGTATTTAACGCAGGTTATTTTATTTGCTGGTGTGGCTGGCGGGATTTCTTATCTTTATTTTTACAATATTATTGTGGCAGCTATTTATGCTGGTATTGCGGTTTTGTTTATTCCTTTTTTGGCTTATTTGCGGTGCCAAAAGGCTTATTCTGAGTATATTTTTGAGCAGGTTCAGGTATATACGACTAATGTTATTATGGAGTTTACAACGACTCAGAGTTTTGTTAAGTCTTTAGAGGGTGTTAGGGATTCTGGTATTTTGGAAGATCCGGTTTTGCAGGATGTTAAAACGATGATTGAGATGTCTTATCAAAATGGTACGATTGATGAGTCGATTGAGTTTTTTAATGCTAAGTATCCTTATTATATGGTAAAGAATATGAATCAATTATTTTTGCAGATTACTAAGGAAGGTGCAAAAGATTCAGGGGAAGCGTTAGAGAATTTATCAATGGATATCGATGCTTTAGTAGAAGGTGTTTATCGAGATCAAATAGATCGGGCTGATTTTCATAAGCGTTTTATTACTTTTGGTTTAGCGTTGTTTTTACTTGTTATGGCTATGCAATTTTTGCTTGGAACGACATCTTATTTAAAGCTACTTGATATGTGGTATGTTCAATTAGTTTTACATTTAATAATTTGGATTAATTGTTTTTTCCTTTATAAAGGTGAACGGTTCTATTATGAAGATGTGGGGGTGGAATAATGTATTTCGAGATTATTGCAATTGCTTTGATAATTTTATTCGCACTGAATTATACGGGAAGAATTAGTTTTAATCGCTTTGTTTCGGATAATGAGGTTTATTTTCAAAAGTTAAAGGAAAGCGATTGGGATTTTTATGTAAAGGCTAAATATGGCGATGGCGTGAATCCGGATTTTCTATTTAATAAGCGAATTAAAAATGGTCTTCTTATTATTGTTGTAATGCTTTGTTTTTTCATTTCTAATTTGACTTATTTAACGTTTTTGTTTTCTGTTTTAGCGGGTTTTTTGGTTTTTAAGCTTGATTATAATAATATGAAGAATTATTATAAACGGCATTTACATGAGATTGATTCGATGTTACCGCA
>CANQYR010000105.1 GCA_947628125.1 uncultured Bacilli bacterium | reverse complement strand
GCAAAGTTACGGATAGCGGAAAGGATTTGATGTTATTTTGAAAAAGAAAACTATTAAATTATTAAAAGGTGAAAAGCTTCTTAGTGTAATGATTTTATTGATGCTATTATCTTTGCCTGTTTGTACGGTTTTTACGAAGGCTGTTTTGTCACAGACAAATATTTCAGTTGAGCAATTAAAAGATAAAATTAAAGATCAAGAAGGTAAGAATGAATCTTTAAGTATGCAAATTGATGAGTTAGCTAGTTTGGATAAGATTCAGGAGGTTGCAACAGAAAAGGGGCTTTCTTATAATAATACGAATATTAAAAATATTAATGAGTAAGGATTTGATTATGTGAAAAGATATGGCTTAAAAATACATTTAAATGCCAAGGGGGCGATGATTTTAGTCAGTCTTTTTTTCTTGGCAGCAATTATAAAGTTATGTTATGTGGTTATAAGTCCTAGTGTTGATGGTATTGATTTAGCTTTGTTTGCTAGTAATCGTAATACGACGAAGGAAGTTATTTATGCCGAGCGGGGTAGTATTTATGATAGTTTAGGTAACCCTTTAGCTAAGAATGCTAATTCTTATAAGATTATTGCTTTTTTATCGCCAAGTAGGACAGTTGATATGGCAAGTCCTAATCATATTGTGGATAAAGAAAAAACCGCGACTAGTTTATGTAATATTTTAGCAAGTGATGAGGAAAAGAAGAAAAGTTGTACTGAGGCTTTAACTTCTTATTTTAGTCAGGATTTATATCAAGCTGAGTTAGGAGCTTGGGGTAAGGTTAGTGAGGAGGAAAAAAGAGCTATTGAGGCTTTGGAGTTACCCGGAATTGAGTTTTTGACACTTGCTAAGAAAAGGCAGTATATAAATTCGTCATGGGCGAGTTATATTTTAGGTTATGCTAGAGCTGATGAAGATGGCAATATTAAAGGTGAGATGGGAATTGAAGGCTATTATGATGATATTTTAAGGGGTAAAGATGGTTTTGTTGAGTATCAAAAGGATGCTTATGGTTATAAAATGGCTAATACGCCAGAAAATAGAAGTGATGCTGTTTCTGGTTCGGATATTTATCTTACGATTGTAAGTGATGTGCAAAATGTTTTAGAAAATGCAATTGCAACGTTTGCTAAGGATAATAAGATGGATTGGGCTATATTTTCGGTTATGGATGCTGAAACTGGTAATATAATTGGCAGTGCTTCAAGTCCAAGTTTTAATCCTAATAATTTAAATGGTTTGGATAATTATTTGAATCCTTTGGTTGGGTATCAATATGAACCTGGTAGTACGATGAAGACGTTTAATTGGATGGCTGCGATGGAAAATGGTATTTATGATGGAAAAAAGACTTTTAGGTCAGGGTCTTTTACTTTACAAGATAAAACAGTGGTTAGAGATTTTAATGTTTATGGTTGGGGCGATATTGATTACGATACTGGTTATGCTTATTCATCTAATGTTGGGGCGGCTAATTTGGCTTTACAGTTAGGGGTTGATAAGCTTACTGATTATTATAATTTGTGTGGTTTTGGTTCTAAAACGGGTATTAGTTTGCCTGGGGAAGCGGAAGGGGAAATAGATTTTTTCTATGAATCAGAGCTTGCTAATGCTGGTTTTGGGCAAGGGGTGATGGTGACGCCTATTCAGATGCTTCAGGCTTTAAGTTCAATTGCTAATGATGGGATCATGATACAGCCACAAATTGTAAGTAAGATTGTTGATTCTAGTGGTAATGTTACTTTTGAGGCTAAAAGAACGGAAGTAGCTAGGGTAGCTTCAGCTGATACGGCTTTAAAAATGCGAGAGTTAATGCATAAGGTTATATATGATGGTTTAGATTATAATCAGGAGTATATTCCGGATAAAATATCTTTGATTGGTAAGACAGGAACAGCGGAGATTGCTAGTGAAAGTGGGGGTTATTTAAAGGGTGTTAATGATTATGTTAGGTCTTTTGCGGGTATGTTTCCTTATGAAAATCCTAAGTATATTATTTATTTTGCCACTAAAAGGAGTACAAATAGTAATATTTCGCCTTTGGTTAAGCAAACGGTTGATGATTTAGCTAATGTTCTTGGTCTTGTTGGTGATCATACGGATGTTGATGCAAGTAAGATTATTGATGTAGCGCAGTATATTAATAAGTTAACTAATGATGCGGTTTTGGATATTAAAAATAAGAAGTTAAATGCGATTGTTATTGGTAGTGGTAAGTATGTGGTTGATCAGTATCCTTTATATCAAACCAAGGTAATTGATACGGGTAAAATTTTTTTGAAGACTAATGATGATAATATTATTATGCCGGATGTTATTGGTTTTAGTACTAATGAAATAATTCGTTTTTGTAATTTTATTGGTTTAAAATATAAGTTGAATGGTTATGGAGTTGTGAAGGAAGTAAATATTTCTAAAGGAACTAAGTTAGATGTAAATAAGGATGTTTTAGAAATTACTTTAGAGTAGCTTCTTGACTAAAGGTTTTGGATGTGCTAAAGTTGTTTTTAAAGAGGGAATATGGATTTAGTAGAGATTGAAAAAAGATTTTTTAATTTATTGAAAATGTATTCTTTAGAGGAACAAAAGAGCATTAAAAAGGCTTATGAGGTGGCTTTTATGATGCATCGCATGCAAAGAAGAAAAAGTAGTGAGCCTTATATTATTCATCCGCTTAGTGTTGCTCTTATTTTGCTTGATTTTAAGGTTGATAGCGATACGATTAAAGCGGGTTTGTTACATGATGTGGTTGAAGATAGCGCCATTAGTGTGTTTCAGATTGAGAAGATGTTTAACCCAGATGTGGCTTTTTTAGTCGATGGGGTAAGTAAGCTTCCGAAGGAGTTATTTTTATCTAAAAAGGAGCAAAAGGATGCAACGATTAGGAAGTTGGTTTCTTATTTTCAAAAAGATTTTCGGGTGATTGCGATTAAGCTTGCGGATCG
>CANQYR010000104.1 GCA_947628125.1 uncultured Bacilli bacterium | reverse complement strand
CCAGCTGTATATAATTTAAAAAACAATAAAACTAGTTGCACATTGTATTTTGGTAGTATTGAAGATCGTGCTTGCTATATGCATCCAGATGGAGCAGCTTGTGAGTATTATAAGAAAGGCGAAACAGCTGAATTATTATATGATGATACAGAAGATAAAAACTTGAGATATGTTGGAGCAACGCCAAACAATTATGTGTATTTTAATTGTGAGGAAGGAAAAATAGCAAGTGATAAGACATGTGAAATCTGGCGGATCATCGGAATAATGAATAACATAGAAGATGAAGATGGAAGTGTTGGAGGTCATATAAAAATAATAAGAGACAAATTTGAAAAAGGCTATTCCTGGGATAGTTCTGCATATGGAGTAAATAGAGGCTATGGAGTGAATGAGTGGAGTGAGGCTGATATAGAGAAAGTGTTAAATGATGAATATTTATATAGACGAGCTGGATCAAACCTATGCTTTAAAGACTCTAGTAATACTAAAGAAAATTGTCCAGATTGGGCAAGTATCGGAATAAAAGATGAAGCAAGGAGTATGATAGCAAATGTAAAATGGCATACCGGAACAATGTCAGTTCCAGAAAATTTAAATTCAAATTTTAATTTAATAACGGCAAAATATATGTATGAAGCGGAGCAAAGTAATCATCATGGAAAAGAGTGGTGTCAGGCAAGTGGAGGACAATATTGTAATGATGGTGTTTCAAGGACAACCTTATGGATAGGAAAAGTAGGTTTAATGTATCCAAGTGATTATGGGTATGCCGTAGGTGGTGATGTTAGAACAACGTGCTTAAAAAAATCAATGTTTACATATGATAAGGATAATTGTATGACAAATGACTGGTTATATGATGATAAAGGTAATATTCAATGGACAATGACTCCTGTGATTTATTCGTCGTATGCTTGCAATGCGTTCAGTGTCCTTTCAGGCGGAATTGTGAGCGGCAGCAATGCTTATCATGCTTTTGCCGTGCGACCGGTCGTATATCTTACACCCTCTGTGAAAATAATGGACGGAAGTGGTGAAACAGGCAATCCGTTTGTGCTAGAAATGTAGGTGCTCTATGAAACTAAAAAAATATCAAGATAGAGAATTAAAGATAAAAAGAAGAAATTTTATGTTGCTACTCTTTTTATGTGTAATTGGGATAGGTTTATTTGTGTATCAAAGTTTTGCTAGGTTTCAAGACAAAGCAACTTTTAGAATAATAAATGGCAAACTAAAATTAAGTGGTGGAAAAGGTGACATCGAATTTGTATTTTATAATGGTGATCAAAAAGTTGATGATTTGCCTTTAAATGATAGTGGAATATTGTATATTAGTTCAAAATGTACAAATGGTGCAAAAGTTAAATGGGATAGTGAAAATTGGGCACCAACAGTATATAATTTAGAGAAAACAAAAACAAGTTGTGAGTTATATTTTGGTGATGAAGAAGATCGCGCTTGTTTGTTTTATCCTGAAGGAGCAGCTTGTAAATATTATAAAGCTGGTGAAACAGCTGAGTTATTATATGATGATACGAAAGATAAAAACTTAAGATATGTTGGAGCAACACCAAACAATTATGTTTATTTTAATTGTGAAGATGGAGTAGAAGCAAGTGATGAGACCTGTGAGACATGGCGGATCATCGGAGTAATGAATAATATCGAAGATGAAGATGGAAATATGGGGAGTCATTTAAAAATGATAAGAGATAAATTTGAAAAAAATTATTCCTGGGATAGTTCTCATTCAAGTATAAATAATGGTTATGGAGTAAATGAGTGGAGCCAGACAGCTATAGAGAAAGTGTTAAATAATGAATATTTAAATAGAACTTCTGGCTCAAACCGATGCTATAAAAATTATGGGGATACTATAGAAGCTTGTCCAAATTGGGCAAGTATAGGAATAAGAGAGTCATCAAGAAATATGATATCGAGTGTAAAGTGGAATACAGGAACAATGCCAGTAGCATATAGTACAAGTTTAATAACGGCAAAATATATGTATGAAGCAGAGCGAAGTAATCATCATGGAAAAGAGTGGTGTCAGGCAAGTGGAGAAAGTGAGTGTAATGACGATGTCGCAAGAACGACAACATGGACAGGAAAAGTAGGTTTAATGTATCCGAGTGATTATGGGTATGCCGTAGGCGGTAATGTAAGAGATACATGTTTAGGAAAAACAATGAATTCATATAATGGTTATAATTGTATGACAAATGACTGGTTATATGATAAGAATAATTATCAATGGGCAATGACACCAGTGCCTCGTTCGTCGGATGCTGATCGTGTGTTCTATGTTGTTTACAATGGTGATGTGAGCTACAATCATGCTAGCACTGCTTATGCTGTACGTCCGGTCGTGTATCTTGCACCCTCTGTGAAAATAAAAGACGGAAATGGTGAAGTAGGTGATCCATTTGTCCTAGAATACAGTGAAAATTAAGTAAAGGGAATTCATTTATTTTAAGTGAATTCTTTTTTTACAATTGACACAGGGGGGGGGTAGTATGTTATAAGTGATAATAGGATGTGACTTTGATGAAACTAGGAAAATGCCAATGTAAACGAGTGATAATTAAAAGACAAACTATAGTGCTGATGGTTTTTATTTGCGTATTAAGTTATGGTTTGTTTGTGTATCAAAGTTATGGAAGATATCAAGATAAGGTTTTAAGTAGTGATTTTGGTGGCAGCACAGAATTTGCTTTTTATAATGGAACTCAAAAGCTTGATACTATACCTTTAAAAGACAGTGGAGCTGTATTTATAAGATCAGAGTGTGATAATGATGCGACAGTTAAGTGGGATGATGCAAATTGGGCACCATCGGTGTATAACTTAAATAAAGCAAAAACAAGTTGTACATTGTATTTTGGAAGTAGTGAAGATCGGGCTTGCTTGATGTATCCAGATGGAGCCGCTTGTAAGTA
>CANQYR010000103.1 GCA_947628125.1 uncultured Bacilli bacterium | reverse complement strand
AACAAGGAGGCATATTTATGGGACTATTTTCCAAAATAAAAAATATTGTTAGTAAAAAAGAAAACACTAAAGCCTATGAACAAGGCTTAGCCAAAACTAGAGAAGAATTTGTATCTAAACTAAACCTTTTAGGCATTAAATATACCAAAATAAGCGAAGAATACTTTGAAGAATTAGAAGAATTACTAATCATGGCGGATATCGGTGTAAACACTGTCGTAAACTTCATGAACCGCTTAAGAAATAGAGTAAAAAAAGAACACATCTTAAATACTAAAGAACTAAATGAAGTAATAATTGACGAATTATTTATCATCTATGTTGAAGATGAATCCTTAAGTGATAAAATAAATAAAGCCAAAGAAGGCCCAACTATTATTCTAATGGTGGGCGTAAATGGAGTTGGCAAAACCACAACCATAGCTAAATTAGCAAATAAATACCAAAAAGAAGGCAAAGTAATGCTCATCGGCGCGGATACCTTTCGAGCAGGTGCAAAAGAACAACTAGAACTATGGGCAAACAAACTAAACTGCCTGTTTTATGGTAAAGAAAACACCGACCCTTCAAGTGTCATATATGATGGCTTACAAATAGCCAAAAAAGAAAACGTCGACTACGTCTTTATCGACACCGCTGGCCGCTTACAAAACAAACAAAACCTTATGAAAGAACTAGAAAAAATGAATAAAGTTATCTCAAGCATCATTAAAGATGCACCCCATGAAACCCTTTTAGTAATTGATGCCACCACCGGTCAAAACGGCATATTACAAGCCAAAGCCTTCCAAGAAATAACTAATATAACCGGCATTGTTCTAACCAAACTAGATGGAACAGCCAAAGGTGGAATTGTTCTTGCAATAAAACAAGAAACCAACATACCCGTTAAATTTATTGGCTTAGGGGAAAAAATGGAAGACTTAAAACCATTTGACATCGAAAACTACATATATGGTTTATTTAAGGAAATGATCAAAGATGAATAAAGTCTTACTCTATAACGAATTATTTTCGCATTACCAAAAATTACTTACCTTAAACGAACAAGATCTTTTCTCATTATACTATGAAGAAAACTACACAATGGATGAAATAGCAAAGATCAAAAACATCACCAGAAGCGCGGTAGGAAAAGAAATAAAAAAAGTTGAAAATAAACTTTTAAAATATGAAGAAATAATCAAAAAAAACCAAATTACTAAAGAACTTTTAAACCTAATAAATAAACCAATAACCGAAAACATAAAAAAAGACATCGAAAAAATAATAAACATTTAAAAGGAGGAATAACACATGTTTGAATATATGGGCGAACGTTTAGAAAAAGCCCTAAAAAATATCAGAGGAATGGGAAGAATAACCGAAGAAAATATCCAAGAAGCCATAAGAGAAATACGCCTTGCCTTATTAGAAGCAGACGTTAACTACATGGTCGTAAAAGAATTTGTTAGCAAAGTCAAAGAAAAAGCCCTAGGGCTAGATGTACAAAAAAGCCTAAAACCCGATGAAGTTTTTATCAAACTTGTAAAAGATGAACTAGTAGAACTTTTAGGTGGTAATTACATACCATTAAATACCAAAAACAACCCAACCATCATCATGCTAGTAGGCCTTCAAGGAAGTGGTAAAACCACAACCATTGCTAAATTAGCTAACTATTTAAGGAAAAAAGAACATAAAAAACCTTTGTTAGTCGCATGTGACGTCTATCGGCCCGCGGCCATAACCCAATTACAAGTATTAGCCAAATCCCTAGATATACCAGTTTTTGAAGAAGGCACAAATGATGCTTTAAAAACATTACAAGATTCCCTAACATATGCCAAAGATAATAACAATGATTGTATATTAATTGACACCGCTGGTCGTTTACATATTGATGAAAACTTAATGGACGAACTAAAAAACATGGTTGAAATTTGTAAACCTGATGAAATACTATTAGTATTAGATGCCATGATGGGTCAAGATGCCATAAATGTTATCAAAGGTTTTAACGATAATTTATCCCTAACTGGTTGTATTTTAACTAAACTAGATGGTAACACCAAAGGCGGAGTTGCCTTATCCGTTAGATATTTAACTAACGTTCCTATTAAATTTGTCGGAGATAGTGAAAAACTAGATGGCCTAAAAGCTTTTTATCCTGAGCGCATGGCTAAAAGAATACTAGACATGGGTGACATTATGTCTATTGCTGAAAAAGTAGAAGACATCATAAGTGAAGATGAAGCCAAAATCGAAGCGGCTAAAATCCAAAATGGCAAATTTGATCTTGAAGACTTTTTAACGGCTCTTAAACAAATCAAAAAACTAGGGCCATTAGAAAATATCATCAAACTTTTGCCTCAAGCTAGAAAAATGGGCTTAAATAAAATATCAATTGATCCCAAACAAATGTCCCGTATTGAAGCAATTATTTTATCAATGACCCCTAAAGAAAGAAGACATCCAAATATACTAAAAGCCAGTCACAAACAAAGAATAGCCAAAGGTTCAGGACGAACTGTAGAAGAAATAAATAGATTATTAAATCAATTTGAAGAAATGAAAAAAATGATGAAAATGATGAACAATGGAAAACTTAAAATGCCTTTTTAAGTTTTTTTAATGCGCCTAAACACATCTAAAATATTTCACATAAACTATTGTTAGAAAGGAATGACGAGTATGTTAAAATGTAATGCAAACCAAAGAGACATGCAAATGGACTATAAAGAAACAAGTATGAACTATGCAACCACAGGAAGTAACCCTTGTCCAATGCCATCTTGTCCACCATCACAAACTTGCTGCTGCCCACCAATTACTGAATGTCCTCAAAACCAAGTTTGTCATCGCACAATTACCTATGAAGTACCACACATTATGCCTATGAATACGACCGTAGTAAACCATCATATCTATAATCACACTTATACACCAGTATATTCATACAATGAAGTAGATGAAGTAGAAAATGTTTACAATCGATGTGATTGTAAATAACAAAAGGACTCCAGAAATTCTGGAGTTTTATTATTAAAAAGACACAATTCAATTGACACAGGGGGGGGGGTAGAGTGTTATAAGAATAATAGGA
>CANQYR010000102.1 GCA_947628125.1 uncultured Bacilli bacterium | reverse complement strand
TAAACTCTTGTATTTACTTACCAAAATAGTCATTTCTTCTATTTTTGGATTTAACCGATACCTCCATGACCAGCATCAACAACAATAGTCATATTAGATAAAGGCAAACTGGCAAATACATAATTGCTTGCCATAAATAAAGTTAAACAGCAAAAAACTAAAAAACATAAAATATATTTATTCATTTCATACACCTATAAAACTATATGATTTTAAAAAGCAAAAAATAAAAATAAGACCATCTTTCTTGATAGCCTTACTTTTAATTTCTCTGCGAATTTCTCTGCGAATCTCTGCGAATTTCTCTGCGAATTTCTGCGAATCTCTGCGAATTCTTCTGCGAATTCTTCTGCGAATTCTTCTGCAAATCTCTGCGAATCTCTTTGCAAAAGCGGCGAAAAAAGTGGTGAAAGTAGTAAAAGCTATCCAATGATCAAAAGCACCTTTCTTACACATTCAAAAAGAAGGCATACAAAGATCTACTCCTACATGGCTAGCATCAACTACAATAATCATAGCAAATAAAGGCAAACTCACAAAAACATAATTACTTGCCATTAATAAAATCAAACAATTATTTTGTTATAATCCAACAAGAATGGGCATCATTACCAACGTTTTTGATTTTATTTTCTTTTTTCAATAAAGTAATAATATATCTAACCCTATTATCTTTATTTTTTTTGCTCATTTTTGAAGGTAATTTTGGATAAATTAAATTATTAATTTCTTCTCTACTCGCTTTTCCAAATTTTTCTATATAAGCTAACACATAATCTTTATAATAAGTATTATCCAAACCTTTATTTTCAATATATTCTTCTTTTTTACCAGTTATTTTAGCAATATCTGAAGAAATATAAATATTAGGATATCTTCCTTCTATTAAATTATCTTTTCTTAAATAAGAACACTGCTCTTTAGTTATCTCATATTTCTTTTGAACCCTATCAAGTAACATTACTTTTGTAATATCCAAATTAGTATTTTCAAACAATATTTTACTATATTTATCATCAATTATTTTTCCATATAAAGTCACTTTAACACGATTATATTCACTCAAATCATAATCTGGCATTGGAAAATATTTATCTTTTTGAATATTATAAATTCTTCTTATACCACTACCAACAGTATCAATCATATTTAAATTAACCATTGCATTAGCTAAAAATTGATTTCTATAATAAGGAGAAGAAAAACCAGATTTTAAAACATTCTCAATTTTTCCTGGTATAAAATTGCCTTCATTAGTTATTATTAACTTATCTTTGAATTCCATAACATTTATATTTCCATGTAGTTTATAATCTTGATGAACTATACAATTGTTAATTAACTCTCTTAATATAAAATTATCATATTGATCAACTTCATTAGGAAATAAAGTATTATCATTAACCATATATCTATATCGTAAATTTCTAATTTTTGCCCTTAATTTTTCAACATTAATAATAAAAGGTATACCAAAATGTTCATAATCTATTACATTGTTTTCATCACATAATTTCCACGTCATCCTTGGTGTATAACCATTCATTAAAAAATCATCATCATTTTTACCCAATAATAACATACAAGCCATTGTAATTTTATTATCTAAAGTAAGTTTAGCCTTATTCAAAAAATCAATATCAGATAAGTTATCAATTTCATAAGATATACTTTTATCTTTATACTTAACCTTAAATTGTTCCCTAGCCAAATTAATAGCTTCCACATCTAAATTATCAATTGTAGCATTTTCTATTATTTGTCTTGACCAATCATAATTGGCAGTATTTTTAATTTGCTCTACTTTATTAGGCGCTAAAGGAACTAATGATTCACCACTTCTACCATAAGGAAAACCTTTCCAATTTACTGGCGTACCTGATGCAGCTGGAACTTGAAACATTATAACTCTTTTATTGTCTACAATTAATTCATATATTTCAATAAAACTTATATTATCAGTAGTATTATCTGCAATTTGCTTTTTTAATTTATTAAAATTATTATCTTTATAAAAATTAGTATTTATTAATTCATGAGTTTTGTCATCAACTCCGAAAACAATCCAAGAATACTGCTTATTTCTTAAATTTGCTTCGTTTCCTAATGCCGAAAAATATTTGCCTAATTTATCAATATCAAAATTATTTTCAGCTCGTTTAAATTCCACACATTCACTTTCAAAATTCTTAAGTAATTCTTCTAAAGTTATTGTTAATTCTTCATCAGTTTTAAACATTTTTTCACCTTCATTTCACTTTATATCATAATTTTAAAAAACATATTAAAATAAAATTACAACATAATCATAAACTATTATTTCCTTTTTGTCTTCATTTTTTTGATATATTTTGAATAATTTTAGTTTTTTAAAACATTAATTCTCATAACTGCAATCTATTTTGGCAATCGCGCCAAATCTTCCTTCCAAATATGCTTTATCTATTAACCACTAAGAAACTATTTCCTTACTCAAAATGTTTATTTCAAAACCATCTGAATATAACTTATCATTAAGCGCTAGCTCATACTCAAAATAAGAATCATCATTTGCATTACAACCAATACCTCTATAATACTGATTATTAATTAAACCAGTAATACCATTACTTATTAATCTTTGAACAAGAATAATAGCCAATATTAAATTTAATTTGCCTAAACCATTCGCTCCAAAAACACCAGAAAATTTCAAGATTTTATGATTATTCTTTTCTACTATATGATTTTTGTTATTCCTAACCTTACCAGCAATCATTGAAAAATATTGTAAATCATTAAAAGAACGAAAATTACTAATCTTAAATCCAATTAACATATTCATACCATCAATTCTTAATATTATTATATTATATCTTTTCACATAAAATCATTCAATAAACAAAAAAAATCTCATAAACCATAAGCCTATGAGATAAAAGAAAACATTCTAACGTTTACTAAATTGTGGAGCCCTACGAGCCTTCTTAAGACCATATTTCTTACGTTCCTTAACTCTTGGATCTCTTGTGATCATTCCAGCATTCTTTAAAATCTTACGATAAGCAGCATCACTAGCTTGATCAGTATTACTATCAAACTTCAATAAAGCCCTAGTAATACCAAGCCTAATCGCTCCAGCTTGACC
>CANQYR010000101.1 GCA_947628125.1 uncultured Bacilli bacterium | reverse complement strand
CTTTCCTAAAATTACATAATAAGCCCCTACAAAAGAAATAATAACATAATTAATATTCCCAATAAAATTCATAATTGGATGCATCAAACCTGATAAAAATTGACTTTTCCAAGCACACTCATACAACTTTTGATTATCCTTATCTAAATTAGATAACAACTTTTCCTCGCCATTAAAAGCCTTAACAACCGTATAACCACCTAACATCTCTTCAATATCCCCATCAACATGACCTAAATACTCTTGTTGATCTTTAAAATACTTTTGACTCTTACCAATAATAAACATGACAATAAAAGATGCAATAGGTAAAACCAAAGCTGTTAAAATAGCTAAAAAAACATTAATTGAGCACATCATTACAAAAATACCAATAACCGTTACAATACTAGTAACAAACGTCACCGCACTTTGATTCAAACTCATCCCCAAAGTATCAACATCATTTGTAAAAATTGATAAAATCTCACCCGTTGTATTCTCATCAAAAAACCGCATTGGTAACTTTTTAATCTTTTCACTCATTTGCTTTCTTAAACCATAAGTAACATTCTTACTAATCTTAGCCATCACAAAAGCTTCAATATAAGAAAAAATAGCTGATAAAATATAAAGCATCAATAAAAATAACAAAATATTAGCTATATTACCAAAATTAATACCGCCATTACCACTTATCTTATTTACTAAGCCAACATATAATTCCTGAGTCGCATTACCAAGAATCTTTGGCCCTAAAATAGCAAAAACTGTACTCAAAATGGCTACCGTAAAAACAACAACAAGCCCAACTTTAAATCTGCCAATATACTTTATTAGCTTTTTAAAAGTGCCCTTAAAATCCTTAGCCTTATCTACAACCGGTCCTCTCTTAGGTCCATTAGCCATTTAACTCACTCTCCTTTAATTGTGATAAACAAATCTCCCGATAAACCTCACAATTTTTATACAATTCCTTATGAGTTCCCATACCAACCATCTTACCACCATCTAATACCACAATATTATCAGCATTTAAAACCGTACTAATTCTCTGAGCCACAATCAAAATAGTCGCATCACTAATATTTTCCTTTAAAGCACTCCTTAACTTAGCATCAGTTTTAAAATCCAAAGCCGAAAAAGAATCATCAAAAATATATACCTTCGCCTTCTTAGCTATAGCTCTTGCTATCGCAAGCCTCTGCCTTTGACCACCGGAAACATTTTTTCCCGACTGTGATATCTCCTTATCATATCCTCCTAAATCATTAATAAAGTCACTTGCCTGAGCAATATCACAAGCTTCTTTTAAAACCTTGTCATCTTCTTCTTTTAAACCAAATAAAACATTACTCTTAATCGTTCCTGAAAATAAATTACCCTTCTGAGGCACAAAACCAATATTATCTCTTAAATCATGAATATCAACATCCCGAATATCCTTATCATCAATTAAAATACTTCCCTCACTTACATCAAAAAAACGTGGAATTAAATTAATTAAAGTACTCTTACCCGAACCAGTTGATCCCAAAATAGCGGTCGTAGTTCCCGGCTTAGCCACAAAACTAATATTACTCAACATATCTTCACTAGCATCTGGATACCTAAAAGAAACATTTTTAAACTCAAGCTTACCCTTAACATTTTCTAAAGCCAAAGCATTTTCTTTATTCAAAATTGAAGCTTTCTTATCCAAAACCATCGCAATACGCTTAACACTTACTAAAGCTCTTGGGAGCATAACAAAAACCATACTTATCATTAAAAATGACATAATAACTTGAATAGCATAAGTTATAAAAGCCATTAAAGTTCCAACTTGCACACTACCAACATCTATTAAAGAAGATCCAACCCAAATAATTAAAATAGCAACACCATTCATCACAAATGTCATCGTTGGCATCAAAATGCCCATTGCCCGATCACAAAACAAAATAGTATTAGCAAGCTCTTTATTAGCCACATCAAACTTTTCCTCTTCTTTACGAAAGGCCCCAAAAGCCCTTATAACCGGCAAACCTAAAAGCCTTTCTCTAATAACTAAATTTAACTTATCAATTAACTTTTGCATTTGCTTAAACTTTGGCATGGCAAATACAAACAAGAAAATAATTAAAAATAAAATAATTCCTATTGCTAAAGCAAGCACCCAATTCATCTGATTACCTAAAACCTTAAAAAGAGCCCCAAAACCTAAAATCGGTGCAAAAATAATAATCCGCAAAAACATAATTATAATCATCTGAATCTGCTGAATATCATTAGTCGACCTAGTAATTAAACTAGAAACTGAAAACTCCTTAAACTCCTTAGCTGAAAAACTCATAATTTTACTTACCACAACATTTCGAAGCATATATGCAAACTTAGTCGCAATTCTACTAGCAAATAAACCAACCACAATCGCCGTTGCCATAAGGCCAAAAGCTATCAAAATCATAATCAAACCATTTTGCATAATATATTCCATCTGCATCTTATTTACATCAATACCAATTTCTTCATACAAAGAATTAATATATTGAATAACAACTTGCTTTTTCATTGACTCATCAAGTTTATCCAAACTATTAGTATTATCCATCAAAGAAAGTAAACTAAGCATCTCACTTTCTAACTCATCACTTTCTAAAGAACTTAATTTTTTTACAAAATACAAAGGACCATCCTGCAAATATGAATATTTTTTTTCATACTCACTAGGTTCTTTTAACTCATAATAAGACAAAATAGAAGGTGAAAAATTAGATAACTGCTCTAAAGTATCCTTGCCTATTACTAACGGATATGCCTTACTAATACCCTTTTGTTGAATTCCAATATTGATAATATTTGCTGTATAATCAGGCAAACTTAAGTCTAACTTAGCTTGCAAAATTAAAAAACAAATAGTTATAATTATTGGTAACGTAAATTTTTTTAATATTTTTCCAATACTTTTCATATTCATAAACCCTTTCTAAGCCTCTTAATTATATGCTAATAATTAAAATAAGTCAAATGACCTAATATCTTCATATGTTAACTAAAAAAAATTATTCATCATAAAAAAAGAAGTCTAAGCTTCCAACTTCCAATTTCTAATAACATCTAAATCAATGCCCGTATCATAAACCGTTTTTCTATGCTTATCAAGCATCATCAAACAATACTCCTCTAACTTTGCCGTATCAAAACTTTTCAAAAACTTAATCGCAAGAAGTGCTAGAGAAAAACGATCCATCTTATTTAATACCCGCATATCAAAAGGCGTC
>CANQYR010000100.1 GCA_947628125.1 uncultured Bacilli bacterium | reverse complement strand
ATCAATTCTATTCTCACAATTAATTGTCTTAGCAAAAACCTTAGCGGTACTTGTTTTTCCAGTTCCTCTTGGCCCCGTAAATAAATAAGCATGTGAAATTTTATCATGCAAAATGGCATTTTTTAACATCGTAATCGTGTAAGATTGGCCAACTATCTTAGCAAAACTATCCGGCCGATATTTTCGATATAAAACCTTGTAATCCATAACATCACGTTCTTTCATTCAAAATTATAACATAATAATCACCGTTTTGTAGAAAAAAATAACGATAATAATGAAGAATACGTTTGTTCGTTTTTGCTATTTTCAACCTTCTCAAAAACTGTCTTATCATAATCTTTCTTAAAATCTAACTTATCTAATAAATAATATACCTTTTTAATCCGAGATTGGTTAATAACACTCTCGCACATTTTACAAGGCCTAAGTGTGACAAATAACTCACAGTCAACCAAGTTCCAACGTCGTAACTTCCTAGAAGCCTTTAAAATAGCCTGAATCTCCGCATGACCAATAATCAAATGTTTTCCTTGCCTATTATTATAAGCCTTAGCAATGACCTTACCTTTTCTAACAATAACCGCCCCAATAGGAACCTCATTTTTTTTATAAGCCTTTTGAGCTTCTTTTAAACATAATAACATTATTTCATCATTTTTCATAACATCACCCAATTAAAAAAGTGCACACAAACATTGACTGACGTGGCTGCTATCTTCCGATCCTGACCAGATTACAGTATATTCGTTGCACGACAAAATTATAACATATTATTTTTTAAAAAGCAAATGTTTCACGTGGAACATTAAAATCAACTTATCCACACAATGTTTCACGTGAAACATTAAGTCAGTTAAATATCTAATATGTTATAAACATTACTAAACTATAAAACATTTTTAATTAATAATTATAATAATTAAAAAAAATTTAATGATCTATGTTTCACGTGGAACATAGAGTTTCATATGTAAAATAGTAAGACCTAAACAACCATAATTAGCAATTGTCATTAATGCAATTATCGTAAGTGTAGTTTCAATTAATTTTTTTCAAATATAAGACAAAATAAAATTACCTAATTGAAAACACTTAAAGTTAGTTTATTAAAAATAAAGTATTTATTTAAAAGTCAATGTTTCACGTGAAACATAATTTATGAAACAAAAATATGCATATATAAATACAAGTATAATTATTTTTATAATTAATAAATATAATTATTATAATAATAAGTTAAAAAAATAATAAATTTTTATTAAAAATTAAATAAATTTTATATAAAACAATTAATATCCAATGTTTCACGTGAAACATTGGATATAATATTCTCAATTATTAAAATTTTTTCATTACATTAAACAAAATATCCTATAATTTAATAAATAAAAAGTTTATAACTTAATAATTAAATAGATGTTTCACGTGGAACATTGGCTGAATAACCAAACAATTTGTTCTAATTTTATATGTTTCACGTGAAACATATAAAAAGAAGTTACTCTTCATCAGTAACCTCTTCTTTATATTCATCAACAATACTAATAGTTGATACAACTTGATTTTCTCGTAAATGAATTAATCTAACACCCTGAGTAACACGACCCAAAGTAGAAACTTGACTTAAACTCAATCTAATAGTCATACCAGTATTCGTAATAATAATAACATCAGAATTCTCATTAACTAGCTTAAATGCTGCTATCGCACCATTCTTATCAGTAATATTCAAAGCCTTAACACCTTTACTACCACGACTAGTAATCCTAAAATCACTAACCAAAGACTGCTTACCATAGCCCTTTTCAGAGACAATAATTAACTTATCATTATCATTAGCAACCTCGGCACCAATACAACTAAAGTCACCATCTAAATTAATACCACGAACACCACTGGCTGTCCGACCCATTACCCGAACCTGAGATTCAGCAAACTTAACCATTCGGCCAGAACTAGATCCTAACAAAATCAAATCATTACCACTAGTCTTTCGAACACTTATAAGCTCATCCGTATCCTTAAGAGAAATACAAATCTTACCATTCGTCCTAATCGAATCAAACTCCGATATCTGTGTCCTCTTAACAAGACCCTTCTTCGTAGCAAACAATAAATACTTACTTGTTTCCTCACGGGAAACTCTAACTATAGAATTAATAGCTTCATCCTTGTCAATCTGCAATAAGTTGATAACTGGAATACCCTTCGATTGCCTGTTAAACTCAGGAATCTCATAACCCTTTAACCGATACACCTTACCCTTATTAGTAAAGAATAAAACATAATCATGTGTTGATAAGTTGAGTAAATGTTCAACAAAATCATCCTCATTCGTTCCCATACCCTTAACGCCAACACCACCACGGTTCTGAGCCTTAAATATATCAACGACAGTCCTCTTAATATAACCCTTATTAGTTAACGCAATCATAATATTTTCCTCAGGAATTAAAGACTCATCCTCAATATACTCAATCGCCGTCATATCAATATCCGTTCTTCGCTCATCAGCATACTTCTTCTTAATCTCTAATAATTCCTCACGAATAATAGCTAAAACTCTGGCATCACTCGCTAAAATAGCTCTTAAATTTTCTATTTCCTTCAATAAATCAGCAAGTTCACTCTCAATTTTTTCCCGCTCTAAACCAGTTAACCTTCTAAGACGCATCTCCAAAATAGCCTCAGCTTGAATAACATCTAACTCAAAACGGTTCATCAAAGCTTCCTTAGCTATAACATCCGTCTTACTACTACGAATAATGTTGATAACCTCATCAATATGATCCAAAGCAATCTTGAAACCCTCTAAAATATGGACCCGATCCAAAGCCTTATTCAAATCGAACTTAGTTCGCCTAATAATAATCTCCTTTTGATAATCAATATACTTACTAATTATATCCTTTAAAGGTAACACTACTGGCTTTTGATGATCGAGCATCAAAAAATTTATACCATAAGACATCTGCAACTGCGTATGCCGATACAAATTATTCAAAACAACATTTGCATTAGCCTCTTTCTTCAAATAAATAACGACCCTAACTGGATTTTCTAAATTAGACTCCTCATGTAAATCCGATATCCCATCAATTACCTTATCACGAACTAGTTGCCCAATCCTTGATTGAAACTCAGCCTTATTAACCTGATAAGGAAGCTCCGTAACAATAATACGAGACCTACCATTTTCCTCCTCAATAGAAACACGACCTCGAATCGTAATCGTACCTCGACCCGTTTCATAAGCCTTCTTAATACCAGAATTACCCAAAATAGTTGCCCCAGTTGGAAAATCAGGACCCTTAATATACTCCATCAAACCTAAAGTATCAATCATCGGATTATCAATATAAGCTACACAACCATCAATTACTTCACCTAAATTATGAGGTGGAATATTAGTAGCCATTC
>CANQYR010000099.1 GCA_947628125.1 uncultured Bacilli bacterium | reverse complement strand
AATGGTGATCAAAAAGTTGATGATATACTAACACCTGAAAAGGGTTTTATATATCTTGGATCTAAATGCGATAATGGAGCAACTGTAAAATGGGATAATGATGCATGGGTGCCAACAGTGTATAATTTAACAGAAACAAAAACTAGTTGTAGTTTATATTTTAGTAATAAAGAAAATCAAGCTTGTGTATTATATCCCGAAAGTGCTGCTTGTAAATATAGTAAAGCTGGTGAGACAGAAGAAATATTATATGATGATACAGAAGATAAAAACTTAAGATATGTTGGAACCACACCAAACAATTATGTATATTTTAATTGTCAAGATGGTGTAGAAGCAAGTAAAAGTACCTGTGAGAGGTGGCGCATCATCGGAATAATGAATAATATAGAAGATGCAGATGGAAGTGTTGGAAGTCATCTAAAGATAATAAGAGATAAATTTGACAGAAATTATTCGTGGGATAGTTCTGATACATATGTAAATAGAGGTTTTGGAGTAAATGAATGGAGCGAAGCAGATATAGAAAAAGTATTAAATTATGAATATTTAAATAGACGCACTGGATCACATAAATGTTATGATAACGCTTATAATGTTACAGAAAATTGTCCTGATTGGCCAATTATCGGAATAAGGGAAACATCAAGAAATATGATATCAAGTGTAAAATGGAATACTGGAACATTTGGAGAAGATTGGAATAGTAGTTTTTATGAAAGCGCAGAAAAGTTTAATGCGAAGGTAACATATGAGGCAGAGCGAAGTAATCATACAGGAAACGAATTATGTCAGGCAAATGTAGATTCAAGTGGAAAAGATTATTGCAGTGATAAAGTAGATAGAACAACAACATGGACCGGAAAAGTAGGCTTAATGTATCCCTCAGATTATGGGTATGCCGTGGGTGGTGATGTAAGAACGACGTGTTTAAAAAAATCAATGTATTCATATAGTAGTGATAATTGCATAACATATGATTGGTTAAATGATAAGTATAATAATCAATGGACAATGATACCAGCGCCTGGTTCGAAGCACGCTATCTTTGTGTTCCAAGTTGTCTTCAACGGGTATGTGGCCGAAAGCAGCGCTGATTCTGCTTTTGCCATTCGTCCAACATTATATTTAAAAAGTGATGTTAAAATTGTGGAACGGGACTATGAAGATTATGGAAGTATTGATCATCCATTTGAACTAGAATATTCGGAAATTCATGAGTGAAATGGGTTCCCTTTTTTTATTGTTTATTAAAGACCGTTGAAATTATTTATTAATTTAGTTTATAATTAGTTTAGGAAGGAATGATTTTGTGGCAGATAAAGGTCATTATAATGAGGAGCGAAAAGGTTTTGAAACTAAGGATGGTGGCTTAATAATAATTAATGGAAATGATCATATACGAATTGATATTTATAAAGAAAATGAAAGAGAGAAAAATGGTCATGCAATAAATTATGATACTACTACTGGAAAGGGAAGTATTGATCAGCACAATGCGGACAAGTCTTTAAAATCATCTACGGATATAAGTTGTTTTTTAATGTTTTAAGGTGGTTTAGAGATAAATTTGTATCTTTTGATGATATTAATCATTATTATGAGGTTGCACCTATTATTGTTGAAGCAATTAATAATTTAAGTGATAATGGAGCTATTTATAGTTATATATATAATGATGTTGTTAGGTATTGTATTAAACAAATAGAGAGTCAAAATTTTTCAGAGGCTTATTTAAGATATAAGAATTGTATTTTAATTTTTGAAGAAAGATTTGCAAGGCCATTTTTAGAACAAAAATTAATAAAGATTTTGAAAAATAGGTAGGTAGTGTTATGCTTTTAATTAATGATAAAGAATATAAAGTGTTGTCTTCTAAGATAGAATTTGTTAATGCTAGTTATAATAAAATAAAGGGTTATAGTATTTTAGTTTCTCTTGATATTGAATTAAATAATGTTAAAGGTTATGTTACTTTTTATGTTGATTTTTTTGCTGATAAAGATTTTAAGAATATTGAAAATAAGAAATATGTTGACTGGCCTATGTATGATTCTAAGATAAGTATGATAGAAATATTTGATACGTTTAAATTTATTGATAGTATTTATAGTGTTGTTAGTTTGGAATTTAAAGGTATTTTAAATAAGCAAATTGAAGCCATTTTTGATATTAATGATAAAGAGATTAAATTAAATTATCATGGGAAGTTGGATATAAAGGAGTGATGATTTTATGCGATGCATACTTATGAACAAAAACAAGGAAGTTTTAACTTGTGAATATGATTTAGCAACTGGTGTTTTTACTGAGGTATATGAGGTTAAAGATATTAATTATGCTCCATATATTTTGAAAAGTTGTGATAAAAGTTCTTCTTTTTTTAGGGCTAGTTTAAGTGAATGGTTTAAAAAAAGAGGTATTCCTTCATGGCGTGATAAATTGGATTTATTATTACATAGGCTTAATATAAGTGCGCCTTATGAGCTTTTAGATAAGGCTTTTGGGCTTTCTTTATCTGATCAGTATTGGTTAAAGGAAGAAGGCAGTGATATTTGTTATGATGATATTAATTTTTTTGATAATGATTTTGATTATGCGGAGTTTATGGAGGCTTCTTTATCAAATAATAATAAGTTGGTGATAAAAGAGTCATCTTTAAAGACTCCTAATAATACAACGGATGGGATGCTTAGGAAGGCTTGGGTTATTGATAATGGTACAAGGTATTTATTAAAAGGTGGATATAAGAATGAGATTTTACAGCCTTTTTGTGAAGTGCTTGCTAGTGAGATATGTAAAAGATTGGGTTTTGATCATGTGGAGTATGTATTAGATGTATATAAAGATGTTGTGGTGTCTAAGTGTCCTTGTTTTATAACTAAAGATACTGAGTTTATTACTTGTTATCAAATTAGAAATGATATGAAAAGGCATGATAATTTAGAGGATTATGAGGAGTATATTAAGAAGTTAGAAGAGCATAATATTGAAAATGCTCGGGAAAAAATTGAAAATATGTTTATTTTAGATTATATAATTATGAATGAAGATAGGCATTTAAATAATTTTGGAATTATAAGAGATGTTAATACTTTAGATTGGCTTGATGTCGCGCCTATATTTGATAATGGTCAGAGTTTAAATGTGGAGTATTATGATGATGAAGAGATGCATATTATTGGGCTTGGAAGATTGTTTTATGAGGTAAAGTCTTTTGATGAGATAATAAAGGTTGTGAAGAATTTAAAAAGGATAAATATAAGTGAGTTAGATGGTTTAGTTAATTGGTTTGATGATTTATTACATCAATATCAATATTTGACTAAAATTAGTGATAAAAGAATAGAAAGATTGTGTATTTTATTAAATAGTCAGATTAATAAATTAAAGGAATTGGTTTTAAGTGATGATTAGTTTTTTTAGGTTAAAATTCATTTGTTTCAAGTGAATTTTTTTTTTAATTTATTGACACAGGGGGGG
>CANQYR010000098.1 GCA_947628125.1 uncultured Bacilli bacterium | reverse complement strand
CACGACTTTTTCATCACCCGTTAAAATATTATCATTTACATTATAAACAATAGTTTTAATATCATCTTTACAAGGGGCAGATATTAAAACTTTTTTGGCCCCAGCATTTAAATGAAGAGAGGCACTTTCTAAAGTTGTAAAATGACCCGTACACTCTAAAACTAAGTCAACATCAAGATCTTTCCAAGGTAATTTTTGAGGATCTGTTTCATTAAAAACAGGAATAACTTTGGTTTGGTTAATAACTATGTTGTTTTCTTGCACACTTATTAAATTAGGATGAAAAATGCGATGCGTGGTATCATATTTTAATAAATAAGCCAAATCTTCAGCACTTGTTAAGTCGTTTATCCCAACAACATCAAAATCGGTTGAAAGTAACATTTGCCTTAAGGCAAGTCTTCCTATTCTTCCAAATCCATTAATTGCAACTTTAATCATTTTTATCTTCCTTTCTTTAATCAATAAACTCTCTTATGATCGAATCTTTGGGAACTAATTCACTAGATATCGAGAAAAAGGGTTCTAACATTTTAATTAGTCTTTTGGCTTCAAAATGCGTCGGATGATCAATTGGGACACTGTGCAAAAGAGGTAAGGCAAAAACTTTTAAGACACCTACTTCATAAGCCATGGCAGTGTTTATTATGACATCGGCATTAGATACATAAGGAAAGATATTTTTCTCTTCCCCATTTCGAACTTTTTGCCATTGTGATATAGTGTTAGATACTTCTTGGCCCCTGTTTTTTCGATCTCTTATTATTCTTCTTATAAGTCTTAAGTCAACGGTGGAAACGTAGTTATGTCTATCAATATTTAAAGGCATGAAAGGACTTAGATAGACTTTAAATTTGTATTTGTCATCAATAAATGGTAATAATTCATCATTTAAGCAATGCAAGCCTTCAATTAGAAAGATGCTATTTTCTTTTACTTTTAGAAAATGCCCTGTAAATTTTCGTTCGCCTTTAATAAAGTCAAATTGGGGGCATTCTACTTCTTCACCATTTAGTAAACGAGTTATAAAATTTTTTAAATATGGTAAGTCAATAGCATAGATTGATTCAAAGTCGGGATTTTGATTTTCATCCAAAGGAGTGTCTTTACGGTTGACAAAAAAGTCATCGGTTGATAAGTTAATTACTTCATAGCCTTTGCTTTCACAGTAGACTTTTAATTTTTTGGTGGTTGTTGTTTTGCCACTGCTAGAAGGACCAGCGATAAGAATGAATTTAGCTTTGCTTTTCATAATAGCATCGCTGCATTTTAATATTTCTTCATTAAATTTAGTTTCGGTAATCGAGATAAAATCTTGGATGTTGTTATTAGCAACTTTAATATTTACTTTGGCTAAATAAGGACAATTTAATTTACGAAGCCAATTTTGAGAGTCCATAAAGTTATTAACAATATTATCATAATGAACATACTCTGGTAATTTACCATTTAAACCAAGGTTGGGACAAACAATAACAAGGCGATTATTTTGCAGATACTTTAGCTCAAATGATTTTAAATAAGAGGTATCATAAGGCATAAAATTATAAAAATAGTTTAGTTCATTTTCTAAGCGATACAAAGTTACTAAGTCACTATTAACGTATTGAATCATTTGGGCTTTTTCTTCTTGTTCTTTACTTTTGTAATACGAATAAGCATCAACTGGTTTTAAATGGTAAGGAATAAAAGGTAATTTGTTTATAACTAGATTGGCCATTTCGCCTTTGATTTTATCAACATCTTCGATAGTTAGTTCTTTACTCGTTTTAATTTCACATAATATGCCCTTAGGAACACTGTGTAAAAATAATACTTCGCTATCTTTAAAGATATTTGTCACGGCCCCTAAAAGAAGATATTTTAAGCCGGCTTGATAGATTTTATAACCGGATGCGTGGGTAACGTTTAGAAAATCAACAGTAAGGCTATTACTTATTTTTTCTTGAAGAGCAACTAGTTCATGGTTTATAACCGCAACCATAGCATCATTTACATTAAATGCTAAACTTATTTCATATAAGGTAAGTACTTTAGAAAATGTTTTACTTTGATTTTGATATGTTACAGTATATTCCTTCATTTTTAGTCCCTCTTATTCTACCTAATTTTAACATATAAAAAGCTTTTTTTAAATAATATGGTGAATATTTTTTGGATTTTTTTACTATTATATTATTAGGTGATCATTTTGAATATTTTACCAACTGTCTTAGAAAAAGAAAATAACAGAGAACGAGTTTATGATTTGTATTCCCGCTTACTAGAGGATCGAATTATTTTTTTAACTGGGGAAATAAATGAGGCAAGTGCGAATATTATTATAAGTGAGCTTCTTTATTTAGATAGTAAAAGTCATAATGATATTTATTTATATATTAATAGTCCTGGTGGAGAAGTGACAAGTGGCTTAGCTATTTATGATACGATTAATTACATTAAAAGTGATGTTAAAACAATATGTGTTGGTTTAGCCGCTTCGATGGCCGCATTTTTGCTTTCTTCGGGCACGATTGGTAAACGTTGTGCCCTTGAAAATGCCTATATTATGATTCATCAGCCTTTAGGGGGGATGCAAGGACAAGCTTCGGATATGAAAATTGCGTGTGAGCATATTTTAAAAGTTCGGGATAAGCTTAATAAAATTTTAGCTAACAATACCAAGCAAAAGCTAAAAACAATCGAAAATGATACAGACCGGGATAATTATATGGACGCAAATGATGCTTTAGCTTATGGTTTAATTGATGAGATTATAAAATAAAAAAACTGCTTTTAACAGTTTTTTAACCAACGTACCAATCAGTTCGGGCATTAAAGTGCCAGCCTTCATAATTTGGAAAACCTGGTGGAGTCATAACGTTTCCTCTTGGAATGGAATAGCCGTTATAAAAGCCTTTTGCCACACCAAAATGTAGATGGGCACCAAAAGTACAAGAGTCATAGCTAGCTGTTGTGCCACCACCAACATAACCAATTACGGTATCTTGGGTTACAACATCACCTAGTTCAACGTTAAATTGAATTAAGTGATAGTAATACGTTGTATATGGAACGCCATTAACAGTCACGTCAATGAATAGCATGTTGCCTCCACAACTGCATTTATAGATTTTACCAGAGACAACACCTGCGGCGGCAGCATATACGGGAGTCCACTCGGGGTTACCACCAATATCTAAGGCATTGTGATAACTTCCCCATCTAGATCCTATCATACTGGTTATGACACCATGGTTTAAAGGTTTTAACCACTCACCGTTATCAATGGTGATGACATTTCCTTGGCTATCGACGATTTTTTTAATACAGTCGGTACTAATTACGGCATCATCACCTAAGTCAGGGGCATAAGCTTTACAATTTTTTTCGGCTTTGTCGAGTTTTTCTTTTAAAGATTTGACTTGGGTATCGATATCTAAAGCATATTTATCGTAGTTAGCTATGTCACCATAACGAGCTTTGATTGTGGCTTGATAAGTTT
>CANQYR010000097.1 GCA_947628125.1 uncultured Bacilli bacterium | reverse complement strand
GGTGGATAACTTTTTATTATCGATTGAGTTTGAAAAAATAGTAAGGATAGTCTAAATTATCCACTAAACGCAAATTTTCTAATAACATTGAATAGTTAACGATAGGAGAAAAATATGTTTTTTATTAATCGTGAAAACGAACGTAATTCTTTTAAAATTAGTTATGAGAAAAATATACAAAATAATATAAGTCAAGTTTATATTATTGAGGCAAATCATGGAGTGGGAAAATCAGAATTTATTAGGGAAGTTTCAAAATTTTTTTTCAACTATCCATTAGAGATTTTTCAATCTGATGTTAAAGAAGAACTTTCAATATTTAAAAGACTGGTTCTAGAACTAGATAAAACAAGTGGTGAATATGGATATGATGATTTTAAAACTTTTTACAGAAAAAAAACTAATAATGCAAAAGCTATGCAGCTATTACTAAAAATTACAGCTGTTTTTGGACAGGCATGGGCAAAGAGCAAAAATTTTGATGTAAAACTCACTTCATTAATAGACACGCCTATTGAGTCCGAAAAATTTATATTAAATGCTCAAATAGAAAACATGTTTGAATATTCTAAATATGTTTTTACTACTATGCATATGCATATTATTTTTCATCATGCTTTGATTATTGATTCAGGTTCTTTGGACTTATTAAGCAAATTAATTGCAACATCAAAAGGATGTGTTTTTGTATTCGAAAGTGACAATGATGAAAGTAGTTCAAGAATAGAACAATATTTGCAAAATAGTCATAGTATTTTTTATAGAAAATATTTATTAAAAAAATTATCCAACGTTCATTTACAATCTTATATTGAACAAATATTATATGATTTGAAATTGAAAGCTAACTATATAGATTCAAGTATTCTAAAAGAAAGTATTGAAAAAGGAGATCTTACAGAAATTTTAAGTATTTTAAAGGATTTTAACGATAGATTACAAAAGGATACTTCGGCTAAAATAAGAAGTGCGAAAGAAATTCTACAAAGTTTACCAGAGGAACAAAGTGCCCTATTAATTCTAATCGGTTATTCAAACGGAAAATTAAATTTTATTGAATTAAGAGAAATACTAAACGAATTAGGAAATTCATTTAATATGCTTGACACTAATTCACTTATGAGTAGAAATTTAATAGAAAAAAACAATGATTATATTTCTCTTTCACCATTTGTTTATGAAATATTTAAAGAAAAAGAATATATGCCCTTTTTAAAACATGTAGTTGCTTCTGCGCTTATCAAAAATTTGAATATAAAACTAATTCAAAACTATAATAATCGCTACGTCGATATTTTAGTTGATTATTACTTAAGAAACAAACAATTTAGTCAATTAAAGTCTTTACTTCAACAAATAAGTCAAAGGTTAAAAAAATTTAACACACAAGCTGAACGTATTGATTATTTTAAAAAGTTTAATACAAATCGCTGGGAACTATATAGGAATGATGCAAATTTGGCAATTAAATTTTCAAAAATAGCGTATGATGCAAATCTTTATTTTGAAGCAATGAATTTTATTGATTTAGTTGGTGAAGTGAGTGAAGAAACTTTTTTTATAAAGGCCTTAATCTTAAATAGATGTGAACACTTTATCCAATCAAAAAACTACATAAACTCAAAATTAAAAAAAATAAATAAAAAATCTTCGACTTATTTTAAATTATCTTTAGTGCTTATTATGAATTTAATTCAATTAAACGAACGGAATGAGGCTAAAAATATTTTTGATGATCTAAAGTCATATACACAGGAATCGCTATATCCTTATTTAATTAGATTGTCTAATGTGTTTTATAGTGATTTTAAAGATCGATTAGAAATTGTTGAATCAATATCAAGAGATTTTTATAAAACTAATGATAACGAGTTCTCTGGTCTTCATGCTATATATCTTGCATATTTATATTCAATAACAAAGCAACCTGAGAGGGCAGAAAAATCACTTTTAAAAGCTAGAGATTTTTTTGGAAATAATTTGATATATAATCATATGATCCTTCATAATGAAGCTACTATTAAATTTCATAATCACGAAATAGATGAAGACATTCCGATATTATTAAACAATGCAAAAATAACCGCATATGATGAATATGATCAATTTTCTATTAATAATAATTTACTTGTCTATTATATTTTAAACGGTAACATATCAAGTTTAGAATGTCAAAAGGTTGTTATTGAGTTGGAAGAGATGCTTGATCGTACGAATTTTAAACGGTTTATTGATATAATTCATTATAATTTGTATCATTATTATATAAAAATGTTTAATTATGAAAAAAGTGAATATTATAAAATAAAATTACAGAAAGCAAATATCAAATGTGATAATACATATAAATATAAATTAATGTATGAAACTTCTTGGAAATTACCTATTAACATAAAGAATTTGGATAATTGAAATAACAAGTAAAACTATAGGGACAGCCTTGACGAAGAGAATATTAAAGATTGAGGGGACTATCCCAAAAGTTTACTCCAGAATATTTAGCAATCATCCATATGATGCGCTTCCATAATTTTCTTTATTTAAAATACATAAACAATTTTTTTAACATTTCATCGTAATTAAACCCGTTAATTTTAAATGTTTGAGAAACAATTGATTTATAATATAGTCCGGGATTTGCATTGATTTCAATCAAATTAAATGCAGAATCTTTTATTCTTCCATCTATCCTAATTAATTTATTAGGCGATAAATTAAAATAAAGTTGTTTAATATGTTTAATATCATCTTCAGTTAAATAACAACTTTTTTTGATTTCAATAGCAACATGTTGTTTTATTTCGGAAGTATAAGCTTTATATGCAAAATTTCCTTCATCTGGAAAATGAAGTTCCACTTCCTCAAAAAATAAATTGTCATTATTGCCAAAAATTGTTATAGCAATTTCGCAACCTTCAATGTATTCTTCAATTAGAACACCATCAAAATCTTTAAGTAATTGTTTAATAAGGTAATCTGCTTGATTTATATTGGAGACAATAGAGTTTTGGGTAATTCCAATTGACTCTGATTCATAGTTAGGCTTAATAATTAAAGGATAATTAAATCCGTTTAGAAGTTCTTTGTTATAAGAATGCGAAAAAACAAGTAAGCAGTTAGGAGTTTTTATTTCAAAGTTTTCAGCAAATTTTTTTGCCATAAATTTATCTTGGCAAAGTACTTGGACATATGGATTAGGATTAAAATATTTGATATTATAATTTTCACAAAAAGCAGGAACATTCATATTTCTGGTTCTACTTTTATATCCAAAATCAAAATTTAATACAAAGTCATCTAAATGTTTTAATACATTTTTTTTGAATTGTTCAAAGTTAGCATAAAAAATAATATTTTCGATAAAACCAGAAAAACCATCTGCTAAAATTGTTTTTAATTCATGGCGAGTGTATTCTCTATTATTATTGATTGTGGTGTTAATATTTTGATTTGGATTTTCATTTAATATTACTACTAATCTCATTTTTTTCTCCTATCGTTAACTATTCAATGTTATTAGAAAATTTGCGTTTAGTGGATAATTTAGACTATCCTTACTAT
>CANQYR010000096.1 GCA_947628125.1 uncultured Bacilli bacterium | reverse complement strand
AATAATGAATATTTAAATAGAACTGTGGGATCCAACTTATGTTATAGAAGTTCTAATAATGCAACTGAAACTTGTCCTGATTGGGAAAATATTGGAATAAGGGATGAAACAAGGAATATGATAGTAAGTGTAAAATGGCATACGGGAACCATAGATGAAGTATGGAGTAGTAGTGTATATGATAATGTAGAAAAATTTAATGCTGATGCTGTATATAAAGCAGAGCAAAGTAATCATACAGGAAAGGAGCATTGCCAGGAAAGTAGTGGAACTTATTGTAATGATGAAATAGATAGAACGATAACATGGACAGGTAATATTGGTTTAATGTCTCCGTCAGATTATGGATATGCTATAGGAAAATCAGTAAAAGATAAGTGTTTAAGCAAATCATTAAATACATATAGTAGTGATAATTGCAGGGAAAATGATTGGTTATATGATGAAAATAATGATCAATTTACTATGATACCTGTTCCTTATGCGACGTATGCTAGTACTGTGTTTTATGTTAGTTCTAATGGGAATGTGAGTTATGGTGGTGCTGATCGTGTTCGTGCCATTCGTCCAACTTTGTATTTAAAGGGTGATGTTAAAATAGTAGAACGTAGTTATGAAGATTATGGAAGTATTGATCATCCATTTGAATTAAGTTATGAATAATGTTTGCAAAAGTGAAAAAAGTTTGCTATAGTGATATTAGAGCATTTGATTGCCAGGTGATTGCCACTTCTTTAAATTAAAAATAGAGAGGGGGCTGATAATATGAATAAAAAAGATATATTAATTTTTTTATTGATCATTATCATTTTTTTAATGATAGGCCTATTATATAGGCGTTAAATTGAAAAAGATCACCTAAAATGTTAGGTGATTGACAACTTTATTGGCAACACTTGGCATAGGAAAATCAAGTGCTCCTTTTTTATTATATGCAAATCGCTTTGCTATATACAATATAGCATAAATATAGAAAAAATGCAAATTACAATTGACACAGGGGCGTGACCATTAGCGTCGCTCGCGGTCCTGGTGCCGTGCGTCCAGTAGTATACCTAAAAAGTGATGTTAAAATAGTAGAACGTAATTATGAAGATTATGGAAGTACCAATCATCCTTTTGAACTTGAATAATATTGTTTTTTATAAGTTGTTGTTTAATAATAGTGCTTTTGGTGTTATAATATGATTATATGAAGGAGGAAAAAATGGAAAATAATATAATGCCTAAAGTATTTGGCTGGATGTTTGTTGGGCTTTTGGTTACTTTTTTAACAGGTATGTTTGTAGCAAATAGTCCACAGATGATTGAAACACTTTTTGGTAGCGCTTGGTTTTTTGGAGTTATTATTGCTGAGTTTGTACTTGTGATTTTACTTTCGGCGCGTATTGGAAAGATGAAAGCTACAACTGCTCGGGTAATGTTTTTGTTATATTCTTTTGTAAGTGGTCTTACTTTTTCAACAGTTTTTATAACTTATGAGATTGCTTCAGTTATATGGATATTTTTTGTTGCGGCAGCTTTGTTTGGTATATTTGCAGTTTTTGGTTCTGTTACCAAGATGGATTTAACTAAGATGGGTAGTTTCTTGTTTATGGCTTTGATTGGTGTTTTGCTTTGTGTTTTAGTAAATATCTTTATTGGTAGTGATACTTTTAATTTACTTATTTCTGTGATTACTATTTTTGTCTTTATTGGTTTTACTGCTTATGATGTTAATAAGATTAAAGCTTTAAGCAATTATGGAACTATTTCCGAGGATAATTTAGCTATATTTGGTGCGTTGCAGTTGTATTTAGATTTTATTAATATTTTCTTAGAATTGTTGCAATTGTTTGGTAAGAGAGATAATTAAAACATCATTTATATATGGTGTTTTTTTATCTTTATGGTATAATTTATTAAAGGAAGTGCTTTGGTATGTTTTGGGTTTGGATATTGATTTTATGCGTTATGTTATTTGAGTGTTTTGATTTATTTAGGCGGAAGATGAATTTGAGTTTTTTGCGTATGGGTTTGGCTACTTTGGTTGTGACTATTATTAATTTTTGGGTATTAATTCCTAGTTTTAATGTTCCTTATTCATCTACTTTGTATTTATTAAATTTTTTATCTGATAGTATGGTTTTAGGTTTTCTTTGGGTATTTGTTAATTTTTTCTTTTTTGGTTTTGTTTTTATTTTGATGTATAAGTTGATGCTTAAGAAAAGGCAGAGTAGGAAGATTTTTGTTTTGTTTTCTTTGTTAGGTTTTGTTGATATTGTTTTGTTTATTTTTTTGATTTTTCATAGTATTAGTGCGTGGTTATTGTTAATTTTATTTATTTGGATTATTGTTTTTCTTGTTAGGCGTTTTTTAAGGAGTAAGGCTAATTATCTTTTGGTTTTTATTGTTTTATTTTTAAGTGTAACTTATTATAGTTTTTTTACTTATAAGGGTGCTTGTAAGCTTCAAATAGCACTTATGGGATATCCTTTTAGTGCGATTGATACTAATTTGGAGGAGTTAGTGCATATTAGTGATAAGAATTCGAAGAGTTTTTATCCGATTAAGAATATCGCGGTTGAAAGTGGCGAGATGGGTGTTATTTTGGTTAGGAATTATTTTGGTATTAAAATTGCTAAATATGTTGGTTTTTAATGGTATAATATTTTTTTAGGAGGTTTGGAAATGGAAAAGATAGAGACGAAGACGATTATGACTAAGTCTGATCAGGGTAATAAATGGTTTGGTATTGATTATCATATGAATTTGTATAAGGGTTGTTCTTTTGGTTGTATATATTGTAATTCAAGGTGTGAGTCTTATCGTATTAAGAATTTTGATGAGATAAGGTTTAAGGCTAATGCTTTGGAGATTTTGGAAGATGAGTTAAAGAGTAAGGGATATAAGGGTGTGGTTTCTTTTGGGACTTTATCTGATGACTAGGGAAGCTTTGAAGTTAATTTTGAAGTATGGTTTTGGTGTTTCGATTGATACTAAGAGTGATTTGATTTTAAGGGATTTGGATATTTTAAAGGAGATTGCTTTGAAAAATAGTGTTATTATTAAGGTTTCTATTACTACTTTTGATGATACTTTAGCTAAGAAACTGGAGCCAAAGGTTATTTCTTCTTCTAGGCGTTTTGCGCTTGTTAAGGAGCTTAATTTAAATGGTATATATACTGGTATTTTGATGCATCCTATTTTGCCTTTTTTGACTGATAGTGAGGAAAATGTTACGAATATTATTGAAATGGGAAAGGAAGCTTTGACGAAGTTTATTTATACGAAGATGGGTATGACTTTGCGGACTAATCAGCGTGATTATTATTATGCGGCATTAGATCAGTTATATCCGGGGCTTAAGGAGGATTATATGGCTGTGTATGGTAAGAGGTTTGTATGTAATACTTTGCATTATAGGCATTTGATGGAGCTGTTTTTAAATAAGTGTAGTGAGTATCATATTTTGACTGATATGGATGCTATTATCGCGGATTATAAGGTTGTTGTTCCGCGTAATGAGCAGATTAGTTTGTTTTAAAATTCATTTATTTTTTAAGTGAATTTTTTTTTACAATTGACACAGGGGGGGGGGTAGTA
>CANQYR010000095.1 GCA_947628125.1 uncultured Bacilli bacterium | reverse complement strand
TTAGGAGGAAAATTAAATGCAAAATAGAAAAGATGCTACTTCAATTGTGGCTTTAGGTGGCTTAGGTGAAGTTGGAAAGAATATGTATGTTGTAACGCATCAGGAGGAAATATTTATTTTAGATGCCGGGGTTATGTTTCCGGAAGATGAATTAATGGGTGTTGATTATGTTATTCAAGATGTAACTTATTTAGTTAAGAATGAAAGCAAAATCAAGGGTTTAATAATTACGCATGGTCACGAGGATCATATTGGTGGGATTGCGTTTTTACTACAGAAGGTTAAAATTCCGGTTATTTATTCACCTAAGATTGCTATTAGTTTGATTGAAAGAAAGTTAGTGGATAATAATATTAAGTATGAATCTTTAGTAGAGATCAATCAAGATTCGCATATCCATTCAAAGTATTTTGATATTGAGTTTATTAATACAACCCACTCTATTCCTGATTCTTTCGCGGTTGTTCTTCATACTCCGCAAGGGACGATTTTTGAAACGGGCGATTTTAAGTTTGATTTGACGCCGATCGGGCCAATGGCAGATTTGCATAAGATGGCAAAGATTGGTAAGGAAGGGGTTAAGATTTTATTAAGTGATAGTACGAATGCTCTTTCTGAAGGTTTTTCAAAAAGTGAGTCTTGTGTTGATGAAACTTTAAATGATATTGTGAAAAGGCATCATGGAAGGATTATTATTGCTACTTTTGCTTCTAATATTTATCGTATTAAGCATATTGTTGAGACTTGTAAGAAAAATAAAAGGCAAATTATTACTTTTGGGCGCTCAATGGAGTCAAGTATTGAGATTGCTTTAAATAATGGTCTTATAACGGATAAGTCAATTTTTATTGATGCAAATAGAGCAAAGAGTTTAAAGAAAAACGAGGTTTGTATTTTATGTACGGGAAGTCAAGGTGAACCTTTGGCGGCTTTAACGAGGATAGCTAATGGTGTGCATAAGCAAATTAGTTTAATGCCTGATGATTTGGTTGTTTTTTCGGCAAAGCCTATTCCTGGTAATGCAGAAAGTGTTAATCGGGTTATTAATAAGCTTTATTTAAAAGGTGTTAAGGTTTATACTAATGAGGAGTTTAGTGATATTCATACATCTGGGCATGCTAAAAAAGAAGAGTTAAAGTTGATGCTTAGGTTAGTTAATCCCGAGTATTTTATGCCAATGCATGGGGAATATAGAATGTTAATGGCGCATAAGCAAATAGCAATAGATTGTGGTATGAGTAGTGATCATGTATTTATTTGTCAAAATGGTGATGAGATTTTACTTACTAATGATGGGGTTATTAAAGGTGGTAAGATTGAAGCAGGCGATGTATATGTTGATGGCTCGAGGATTGGCGATGTGGGTTCAATGATTATCAAGGATCGTAAGGCTATGAGTAAGGATGGTATTTTGCTAGCGATTATTAATATTAATCCGATGACAAGGCAGTTACTTATTAAGCCTAATGTGACAACTAGAGGGTTTGTAATGGTTAATGAAAATGCTCAGTTAATTGATAAGATTGAGAAAAAAATCACGGCAATAGTCAAGGAGGCTTTAGCTAAAAACACTTATACTTATACGGACTTAAAAAATCAAATTATTTTTGATTTGCATCCTTATATAAATGCTTTAACTGGTAGGCATCCGATGATATTGCCAGTGATTATGGAGGTAAGACAAGGAAACTAATCCTTGTTTTTATTTTAATATGCGTCTAAAAAGGTATAGTTTTTCATTTTTTTGAATGACTATGTAGTCGTATTTGAGTTGGACGACGATGGAGTCTAAAAACTCTTCGTTATTAGTTTCTTCGTTATTTTGGGGTATTTTATATTTGGATAGTTTGTTTATTTGGCCAAAGTATCTTAACTCCCCTTCTATTTCATAGTCCCCTGTTGCTAAGCCATACATGCCATCGCTGTATTTTATTAGTATTGTTTTATCAGCCTCTACATCTAGTAGTTGATTTTCTTTTGTTTCTAAAGTTTGATCGGTGGTATTTTTTTGTTTATAGAAAAGATAGCTAGCTAAGGCGGTTATTAAAATGAAGATGATTATAATAATTATGGATATTTTTTTTTTCATATTGATCCTTTCTTAAAATATTTTTACATCGTTTTTGCTTACCCAGCCTTCAATTATTTTTTGGCATTTTATTTGATAGCCTACGATTTTGGCGTCTTGTTTTAAATATGCAAGTAATTCATCGTTGTTGTACGCAATTTTTTCTTCGCCTTTTAATAGTAGTTTAAAAGCAGTTATGTTTCTTTTAATGGCGGGTGAATAGTAAATGGTTTGGGGGTTTATAAAGTCTTTAGTTTTGTATAGTTTGGTTTTGAGGTTTACTTTGATGGTGTTAGTAAAAGATATTTCGGATTTTTTTTCTTCGTAATGGAATAAGGGGATGATATCTTCTATTTCTTCTTTGGTGTTAATAAGGTTTTTATTGGTGTTAAAGATGCTTTGGTATAGTTCGTTTATTTGTTTTTCGATTTTTTGGGTTAGGGATTTGTTTGTGACTTCATTTTTAATGGTGTTGTATTTGGTTAAAAATCTGATTAGGTTTTTGAGTTTGGTTTGGTTTTCATCGGTGATATTGATTTTATTTTTTTTAAGGCGTGTTATTTGAACACCTAGGCGAATTAACCAAATGATGTAGTTTTCTTTTTTCAAAAGCCAGTTTTCGTATTCTTTTTTTAGTTTTTTATCGTTTACGATTTTGGTTTTGATTTCTAGTTCTAAAAGATGTAGGTGTTCAATTTTTTTGATGATTTTGCTGTATTGTTTGAAAACGTCATCAATATTTATTGTTAGTGTTTCAAGTTCTTTGGTTGTTTTTATTAGATCGTCCACTTTGTCCCCTCCTATGTTACTAACAATTATATCACGTTTTCTTTTTTTAGGATATAAAAAAACCGCTTGATGGCAGTTTTAAATTTAATGGATACATTTGTAATATATCAGTTGTTTTTTCTTTCAATTATCCTGTAAGATAAGCGAAAGGAAGATGTTTTTCAATACAGCGTAATATTACTATTATTATTTATAAAATGTCATTTTTTAATAGAGACATTTTTATTAATTATTCACAGGTGTAGGCAGCAAAAAAACTGCTTGGTAGCAGTTTTATACACATTCGATGTAAGTATCTGATAAGCATCGTAAGGCACATACACAGCCTAAATCAACTGTAAAAAATGAATTTGTGGCAACATATGGATTCAAGCTAGTAGTATCTGGATTTTCTTCTAAGACACGGCAGGTACAACAATTGTTATCAACTTTTTCAACTCGAAAAATACTTGATGTTGTCTGTGGTGTTACTGGGTCTTTAGTTGTTGGCATAGATAATGGTGTGCCATTAGAGCCACAGGTGAAAAGTTGAATTGGTCTAGTATTACATACTAAGCAATTAGGACCTCCACCCAAAATTGGTCTGTCACATGAATCTAGGCAAGAATCTGGACAGGCATTTTGTTGTAAGACTAAGATGACATTTAATATTTCTGAGATGCAGCTAGAGTTATTATCGTTGTTACACATAACATTTTCCCCTTTCCTATATTCTCACTAATAATTTATGTTAATTTTTAAAAATAG
>CANQYR010000094.1 GCA_947628125.1 uncultured Bacilli bacterium | reverse complement strand
TTTTAAGGCGGTGATATCATCAACATATCCTAAACGTTTATATGAACATTTTGAAGGTTGATAATATAATTTTACACAGCCATCTAATATTTTTTTGCCAACTGTTATGGCGTTTGTTTGATAACCTACTGTAGCGCTTGCCCCTTTAACGACACTTCCCATAGCAAAAGATTCAAAGAGCATGTTGCTTGTTATTTCTTCAAAGGTATTATCATCTCTTAGTCTTACGCCACTCATGGCTAAAATACTACCGGTTGTTGGTTCCCCAATAATACTATAGGCATCGTGAAAATAGATGCTTTGTTTTCTTTTATGAGCTTTTTGGAGTTCACTTTTTAATTCATTTTCTAATTTAAGTTGAAGATCAATGTCAATGTTTAAGATGACATCGTTGCCTTGAACTTCTTTAGCTATTTCAGTTAGTGAGTAATCTTGTTCAACTTTGTATATTCCTTTGGTACCTTTTAGTTCATCTTCATATGTTTTTTCTAAGCCTGATAGGCCGACCACATCTTCTAAAAGATAACCTTTATCAAGGTATTCTTGGCTTTCTTCTTTAGGGATGCTACCTGTAAAACCTAATATACCTTTTAGAGTATCTTCATAGGGGTAAACTCTTTTGCTTGTTATTTTTACAGAAATGTTTGGTATGTTTTGTTCCATTATTTTTAGGGTTGTTTCTTCATTGGTATCATTTAATAAAATTTTGTCTTCATAATAATAGCCATTATTCATTAAGGTGTAAAGATAGATTATTTTTTGTTCTTCTTCACTGTAGTTTAGGTCTTCTTCTTTTATTCTTTCTCTTTTTAAATTATTTATATCATCGATGGTTAGTTTTCTTTCATCATAAAGTTGATATTCTTCTTTGGTTATTAAGTCTTTACCATCATCATGGGTTTTTAAGTAATAATTTTTTTTCGCGTTTTCACTTATTTTGATATCACTTAGGTAAGGTGTTAAATATTTAGCGATGTCTATTTCTTTTTGGGTGGTTATTTTTGGGTCTTTATGATAGGCGATATTAAGGACGGCTTGGTTATCGACTAATACTTTGCCATTTCGATCTAGTATTCTTCCGCGCAAGGGACTTTTACCGTAGACAATCGCGTTGGTTTTTTCTTGCAGTGATGTGATATATTCTTGATGGTGATTTAAGTTGATGTTTAAAAGGACACTTAAAAAGATAATAAAGCTTATGGTTACTAAGGTATTTATTTTCATTTCGACCACCTTTTTTTAGTATTAATTTTTTTTTTAATTTCATACACTATATTAGGTGGTATTTATGTATGAAATAATTAATCGTTTTATGGAAAAGTTAACAATTGAGGATGTAAATAATTTTGCTTTAAAAAACAACGTTAGTTTAAGTAATGATGAGCTTTTATTTACTTATCAATTTGTAAAGAAAAATTGGGAAAGCATTTTAGCTAATCCCAATCAGCTTAAGTTAGAACGATATAAGAGTAAATTTTCAGAAGAGAATTTTCAAAAAATTCAAACGCTTATAAAGCTTTATTATCAAAAGTATGGTCATTATTTATAGTAGTTAATTATTTTTTGAATTAATTCGGGGTCAAAGGTTTCATTTTTGATCATGGCAATTTCAAATTTGTAAGGAGGATATAGTCTTTCTTTAGAATCTATTTCATTGCCAACGTATGGTGTTTCTAATATTTTAGGAACATTTTTTAATTTTGGATGGTTGATAATGTTAATTAAAGTTGTAAAGCCAATAGTTCCAAACCCGATATTGGCGTGTCTATCTTTATGTGATGATATAGGGTTTTTACTGTCATTAATATGGATGCATTTTATTTTATCGAGGCCTATTTTTTGGTCAAATTCATTAAGGTAAGCATCAAAATCATCTAACTTTACTCCGGAATCGTTTAAATGGCAGGTGTCTAAACAAATGCCAATGGGCTTATTTACATTTTCAATTATGGTTTTTAGTTCTTCTAAGTCTTTACCTAGTTCACTACCTTTACCAGCCATTGTTTCTAATAATATTAAGCAAGAGCTTGGGGTTTTTAATATTTCATTTAGGCCATCAATAATATTTTGAAGGGCTATTTCTCTTGGAAGAGATACAGCACTTCCAGGGTGTAAAACCATGTATGATATTCCTAGTTGTTCACATCTTTTTAGTTCTTGTTTTAGAAAAGATATGGAAAAATCCCATTTAGAAGGATCGATGTTATTGGCTAAATTTATGATATAAGGAGCATGGCAAATTACATTTTTTATTTCAATGTTTTGGGTTTGCATAAATTCTTTAGCTTCGTTAGTTAGTTTTTCATCGATATCTTTGCGCATGGTATTTTGAGGCGCGCCAGTGTAAAACATGAATGTGTTAGCTCCATATGAATAAGCTTCCCTAGCGCTTCCTAATAGCTGATCAGAACCAAAACCAACATGACAACCGATAATCATTTAAACCTACCTTCTTTCAAAAATTATTATACACGATTTAAAATTTTTTTTGAAGGAAAAGTTAGACAAAATATTACAAAGTTTTCGGTTGCACAATGGATGAGTTTTTTTTATAATAGAGACTGTATTTCTTAAAAAAAGAAATACGAATACTTTTTTACATCTTCTCTGTCTGTTTCTTGGATGCAAAAATTTTTTAGCTATATATAGCGACCTTCTTAAAATCTCGTTTTTCGCTATTATATAGTTAAGTATAGGCTTTAAAAGCCTATATTTTTTTTATTGAAGTTCAAATGGATGACTGATGCTTCCATAGTCTTCATAATCTCTATCAATTATTTTAACATCACTTTTTAGGTATAAGGTGGGACGGATGGCATAAGCATAGTTAGCAATGGCATAGTTAACATACCCACTTGAGTTAACTGTAAACACATTGAAGGCCTGCGACCCAGTTGGCACTGGTGTTATTGTCCATTGATGAACTTCATTAACAAATAACCAATCATTTGTATTGCAATTATCACTATAATATGTAAATAATGATTTTCCTAAACATGTTTCTCTTACTTCTGTTCCTACGGCATATCCATAATCACTTGGGTACATTAAACCTACTTTACCTGTCCATATTGTTGTTCTTGTTACGTTGTCATTACATCCATTTCCTCCACTTGCCTGACACCCCTCTTTTCCTGTATGATTACTTCGCTCTGCCTTATATACTGTTTTAGCATTAAACTTTTCTGCAATATTATAAATACTACTAGTCCATACTTCATCTATTGTTCCTGTATTCCATTTTACACTTGCTATCATATTCCTTGATGACTCTCTTATTCCGATAGTTTCCCAATCGGGACATGTTTCTGTAGAATTACTAGAACTTTTATAACATAAGTTTGATCCAGTACGTCTATACAAATATTCATCATTTAACACTTTCTCTATGTCTGCCTGGCTCCATTCATTTATTCCTTGACTACTATTTATACCTGGTGCAGAACTATCCCATGAATAACCATTTTCAAATTTATCTCGTATTATCTTTACGTAACTTCCAATGTTTCCTTTTTCATCTTCGATATTATTCATTATTCCGATGATGCGCCACGTTTCACAAGCTTCAGCGCTTGCTGCTTTTCCTTCCTCACAATTAAAATATACATAATTTTTTGGCGTTGCTCCAACAAATCTT
>CANQYR010000093.1 GCA_947628125.1 uncultured Bacilli bacterium | reverse complement strand
CCATTCCACCGTAGTTACCTGCTCAAACTGTGGCTTTACTTATAAATGTCCCAATTGTAATATATCCCTAACATACCACCAAAATAACCAAACCGTTCGTTGCCACTACTGCGGATATACCCATTTTCCAAGTAAAGATTGTCCTAAGTGTCATGAAAAAGCTCTCAACTATTATGGCCTTGGCACCGAAAAACTAGAAGAGTATTTAAAAGAAGTTTTTCCCACTGCCAAAATTATCCGTATGGATGCTGATACCACCAAAAACAAAGGCAATTATGAACAAATAATTGATAGCTTTAACAATCATGAATATGACATATTACTTGGTACCCAAATGGTTAGCAAAGGCCTTGACTTTCCTAAAGTTACCTTAGTAGGTATATTAAATGCTGATCAATCATTAAACATCCCTGACTATAAAAGTAACGAAAAAAGTTATGCGCTTTTCGCCCAAACAAGTGGACGCGCCGGCCGAAGTAAACTAAAAGGGGAGGTTATTATTCAAACCTACCAAATAGATCATCCTATTTTAAAATGCGTTTTAAACCAAAACTATAAACAATACTTTACCTACGAAATGAATATCCGCAAAAAACTAAAATACCCACCATTTTATTTTTTAAGTGCCATTTCACTCAAAAGTAAATACTATAATGAACTATTAGATGAAATAAAAAAAGTAAAAGACTACTTAAAAAATAATTTAAGTTCCCAAACCATCATCTTAGGCCCAGCCCCTGCCAGTCCTTTTTTAGTAAATGGCATCTACCACTTTGAAATACTTCTTAAATATCGCTTTGATGACAAATTAAAAAGTGCTTTAAAAGAACTGGATAACATCTATGCCATGACCCCTAAATTTACCCTCGATATTGACATTTCTTACTAAAAATAGTAAAATAGAAAAACATTAAAAGGAGTTTTAAAAAATGAAAAATATTAAAAAGAAAAAAAATCTTTTAATTGCTTTATCACTTTTATTAATAAATAAATGTGATGCTATGGCAATTGATAAAAGCAAAATTGCTGAAATCGTAAATAAATATGGTAACATCATTGCCGAAACATCAGAAAAAGAAGATGACTTTCTAAGAGATATCTATGAATCAGATGTCCTAAGTAATTTAACACAAATGGCTAAAGATGGCTTAAATTCTTTAAAAACTATCAAAGATGAAACCATTGACTATGATCATGATACATTAGACATTGTAACAACATTGCCTAATATAGATCCAAAAAATGAGCGAAACTACTATTTTATTAACTCTTTAGTACCAGCCTTAAGATCAACAAAATACTTAGATAACGATGGCAATGAAGTTAAAAGAAATGATAGTAATGTCCGTTATAAAGTTTCAATCAAAAAATACCATAGCATAACCGCTAATGAAGAAGACTCTAAATGGTTCTTTGAAGAACAAACAATTGAAGACTTACAAACGGGCGAAATATGGACTAACACAGCTAACTTAGATAAAGAAACACCATACATTAATGATGAAGATATCTCTTTTGGTGTATTTACCGAAATTGAAGATGTCTTGCCAAGTGAAGATGTCTTAGATGTATATTCCCTTAAATTAGTTAAAGAATACACAACTAAAATTAATGATCTTGATACAACCTTAGCCTTTGAAGAAGCTGATTAAAAAATCAGTCTTTTTTTTTGTAGCAAGATATGAGATAATAAAAAAAGAATAGGAGAAAAAAAGATGAGAGAAGTAAAAATAAATAGAATTTATAAACATTTTAAAGGTGATTATTATCTTATTGTAGATATTGCCACTCATTCCGAAACCAAAGAAAAATACGTTGTTTATAGAGGATTATATGAAGATGGAAAACTTTGGATCAGACCCTTAGATATGTTTCTAAGTGAAGTAGATCATGAAAAATATCCAGATGTAGAGCAAAAATATCGCTTTGAATTACAAGAAATAAATACCAAAAAATAAATCTCTCAAACTTCGAGAGATTTTTTTATATCCTTCTAAATTTTCTAAACTTATTAATTAAGAAGAATAATACCAAACTAACTAGAGCAAATACTAATATCATAATTGGTAAAAACGCACCTGTTTTGGGATTAGCCACAACCTTACAACTTCTTTGGAAAGCATCTTCGGTTACCACATTACCATTATTATCATAGAAAACGCCATCAACTTCTTCACACTTAATAACTTCTGTCTTTTCTTCTTCACTAATATTGGCAACAGGTGTTAAATCATTATTCGCAACATAATATAACTTAACATTAAATTCTTTACTTATTACATCACTAGAGGCACCATATTCATTAACGTAACTATAATTAGCTAACTTACTTGGTAAAATAAAATATGTATCTTTATTTACGGGAAAACTTTTCGCCTTAATCTCTTCATTTTTATTAATATCAATATAAGAAACATTAGCCTTAACTGTATTACGCTCTGCACTTACGACAATATCATCATTTTTAACTTCATATTTAATATTACCATTATAACCAGTACTCAAAATATTAGTTTTCCCTAAAATCTTACTAATACCATTTTTAATCCATTCATCCTTAGCAAAAGCACTTTTTTCATTCTCACCATAATATTGATAATAAGCAAAAGTAGGGTTAACCATCTTAATAAAATCTAAAGTATTACTAGATGAACCACCATGATGAGATAACTTCATAATATCAGCTTTAACATCAATTTGATCAGCGATAAGTAACTCTTCTTGTTCCTTTTGAATATCCCCAGCTGTCAAAAAAGTTGTATTAGAAGAAGTAATCTTCGCAATTAAAGACAAATTATTAAGATTATCTTCAGTTTCTAAGATACCTTTTAAAGGGCCAATAATATCCACACTTACCGTGCCAAATTCAAAATGACTGCCTTTCTCTAAATATGTAATTTTTATATTTTTTTCCATCGCTTTTGCCGTAACTAAAGAAACAAAAGAATCATTTTTTACATAACTAGGTAAATATATTTCCTCAACCTTATACTTATCATTATTTAAAATATCCATAATCTTACCATAATGATCCGCGTGATAATGCGATACATATAAATCTAACGTTTCTACATTATTCGCGTCCAAATAACTCAAAACCTTATTATCACTTTCATTAACACAAGTGTCCATTAATAAATATTTGCCACTTGACTCCACCAAAGTTGCATCACCTTGCACCCCACATTCAATTGCATGAATAGTCATGTCAGAATCCTTAGCATATACACTTTGCATGCCAAACATAACCAACATAGTTAAAAATATACCTAATTTTTTCATTTTCACAACTCCTTATCTTTAAAATAAATATACCACTAATTGACACTTACTTTAAATGAAAATGTAAAATTTTACATCAGCAAAATGTCAACTTGCTATCATCCCCAAGCATTTGATAAAATAAAAAAAGAAAAGAGTTGATCAAAATGAAATCATTAAAAGTTCTTTTTATGGGTACACCTTCCTTTGCTGTTCCCATACTTGAAATGTTAGATGAAAACACAACCGTAGTAGGGGTAGTAACTAAAAAAGATAAAAACAAAGATCGTCAAAATAAGATCATTTATTCACCCATTAAAACCTATGCCCTAGAACATAACCTTAAAGTCTATCAAGTTGATGATCTTAAAGAACTATTAGATGTTGATTGTGACATTATTATCACCTGTGCCTTTGGAAAAATGCTTCCCGAAGAATTAATCAATAAACCTAGACTAAAAGCCATCAACGTTCATGCTTCTCTTTTACCTAAATACCGTG
>CANQYR010000092.1 GCA_947628125.1 uncultured Bacilli bacterium | reverse complement strand
GGAACTTTTTGTTCCCCTCTCGCATCATCAAGTTGGAACTTTTTGTTCCTTTTAGAAATCTTAACCTCAACCCCCCTAAAATCCACCTCTACGACTCCTCCTCGAATCATGAAAGGAACAAAAAGTTCCACTTCCTCGCTTCCATTTTGTGGAACTTTTTGTTCCCTTTTGATGCTAGAAGGTGGAACTTTTTGTTCCTTTTAAGCGCTTTTAGGCAAAAATCAATTAAAACATCTTCTCTGGAGGCAACAAGGCGGAACTTTTTGTTCCTTTTCTGCTTCTACTAGGTGGAACTTTTTGTTCCCTTTTTCCACCATAGGGTGGAACTTTTTGTTCCTCTAAGAAATCTTAAAGAGCCTCCATCTACACTGCGGTTTTCCAGCTCATGAGATTCCATCTTCTAGTATTAGAAATCCTCACTTACCAGAAACCGCAGGTCTGGAGTCAAAAACGATACTTCATCGGCACTTTACCCTCAACAAATACAAGCTCTTCTCCTAGTCCACTTAGATATCCATGAGCCCGCAAATCTTCTACACCATCATTGATCATCTTGCGCACAGCTCTACCCTATTCCGCATAGTTTATACCAAGCCAATTCGCATACGCCTACGGACTCAATGTCCACTCATAACCATCCTAATTACTACTTAAATATAAAAACAATTTTAGCCCACAAAGTTTCAACTCACCACACGCTTGCCCCAGTACCTCATTATTAACACCAGTAAAATTATTTCCTAATCTAGCTTTAGATATCTTAAACTTATACATTCATAACAGCCTCTAAAGCTTTCTCTAACTCTGGCGTCTTTTGGAATACCCAGCACAAGAAACCTTTCTTATAAGGATTCTCCATAGTTGAAACAGGCTAAAATCCCAGCTTCTACAACTCTAAATAAACTCTTAGAGAATATATAATTTTATTTGGCATTTAGCATTAAATCTCCTTCAAATCTAGAAATCCTATTAACATATTACTCTTTTTTTCTAGTACCGTCAAATTTACTTGCGCTTTATATAAAATTATTCTATAATAAATATAGAAATATATAGGAGCATGATTAATGATTATCAAAATTAAAACTGACGGCAAACAAATACAATCCTCGTTAGGACCCGATTATCTTGTTATGCCTGACAGTGTTTATTTTAACATTCCTTCAAACAATTTAACATTAAACGAGATAAATTCCAGTATACGAAATCATTATTCAACCCTTTTTCCCCAAGAACAATTCGATCCAAAATCAATTATTATTAGGAGTACTCATGAAACTATTCATCGGGACATGGATTTCCCCGGAACGAGCAAATCAACTTGTTTCTGCGCTACCTGCTCATAATCTATCTATCAAACAGACAGAACGCGGTCATTATCTCGGCATCGTAATGGACACCCATAATAACCTACAAGAACTAATTAATGTTACAAAAATACTAGAAGATGTTCTAGGTTATCAGCTCAATCTTACACACTTTGAAGTCTTTATAAATGCCTAATAACTACATTTGCGATATTTGCGGTCAGCCCTTACCTCCACATTCACTAATTTATTAGGATGGCTTAATCCTGTGTCAAAAATGCATTGAACTAAACGGCACATGTTATACCTGCGAATATAGTGATGAATGTGCCTTTAATCTCTATTCAGGTCCTTTGCCTAAAACAATTATTAAAACTGCAAATTCTCCAATGGGCGTAATGAGAATGGAACAACGCAATCCCGCAGTAGAACAAGAAACATGCGCTAAATCTTGCAAATGCTGGAATGATACCTGTAATAAAACAACTTATAAAACTTGCACTAATTATACATATTTAAAACCACAAGGAAGAAACTAAATGCTTTATTCACTATATTATTCGACCTATTGGCCCGATAATAAATACCCCACTTTAGCTTATCATCATATCCCACTTGCCGAAGTCCAGTGTTTGCACGACCGCTTACTAGCTCATTTTAAGCGCACGGACGGCTATATTTTTTGTATTCCTGAATTGGAGCTAGTGTATGCCTAAATATGACATCTATGCTTATCCAATCTGGGCACCAATTCCTAAGAAAATAACTACTAAAGATTTCCCCAATCCTAAAACCGCAAATACTTTTGCCTATGAATGCGCAAAGGACGTTTATAATGACTGCGCAACCGACAGAATTGTCGAAACCGAAGAATCTGTACGAAACAATTTCTTTCTTAACCATCCTGATTCAAATGAAAAAGCTTATTTTTCTTATCTTCAGGATATTATTGACGAGCAAATTAAATACTTTGTTGTCGAGGCAACATAATGGAAAAATTAATTTCTTCGAGAAAGATACAACGAGGGCAGGTAGTACGGGCCGTTTATGATATTAAACACAGCGAAAGAACTGATTTATATGACGCTTATATATCAGAAATAACCCCTTATGAAATATCGGTATATTCATTTCAATCGGCATTAATTACCGTCTATACAATTTCTGATTATCTATATTTCTATATAGACTGCGAATTGGAAGATTTTTACAGTAGGTATCCTAAAACCGTCCTTCGCTTAGCCCGCAATCTTCAACGCACAACTTTTTATGCTACCCGTGATAATTACGACGAATATATATACCCATTAATTGCGTATAATTTCCCAAATATTGTCTATAATTATTTTAAATATGATGGCCAGTTTGAAATAACGGGAGTAGTATTACATTCCTCTGTACAATCTATACCTACTGGACTCGTTATACGAGATAATTTTTCCGGCGAAGAAGTTTGGTGGGACGTGCGCGAAGATGTTATCGAAAATTTAATTGCCGACGCCAGATGTTTTCTTGAATCTAAGGGAGAAAAATGGGAATCTTAATCTGTTTATTAATAATTGATATTATACTCAGCCTTAGCATTGGCATCTCTGATAAAAAATTCAGTGAAGGGTTAACCTTATTTTTATTGCTTTTAGTTTTTACTATCATTATTGTTATTGTAGTAACAACAACAACTGACCCAGAAAAGTCTACTGGTGAAATACTTAAAGAAGAAAGCGTTACATTAGTACCAATAGACAAAACAAAAAATGATTTGCCGATATATATAGAGCGTATTGAAGATACATATTATTGCGTAAAATAGATTAATGATGAATTTATATTAATTGAAATGCCAGCTATCCACGTAATTATTAAAGGAGCCGAACAAGAAGGTAGTACTCTAACTATAACCACTTATAAAGATAAGTTAGGCTTCTTTAATATGGGATTTTTACGATGGAAAAATTATATTATAACTATACCTAAAGAGTGTTATTTATCTAAAGATTTTATTTTGAGCTATTAATTTTTAATAGCTCTTTTGTTTTATCTATAAAAATATAATATAATATATATAGAAAAATAAGAAGGTGATATATTTATGGTAGCAAAAAGTTATCAGGCTCTTGAGCAAGTTGGCGAACCTTTTGTATCTAATGGCCGAAAGTATGTGAATGTGCGTATAAAAACTGGTAGTCTTAAAACTGTGCGATGGTATACTGAAACTGAATATGAAAAAATGTATCCAGAAGATGTAAAACTTACTGGCAGTCAAAAACTTGCGCTCGGTTTTAAAGAGGGATATATTACCATTTTTAAAGGGGATACATATACTAATAAAGATTGGTTTCCTACTCATAATTGCCGATATACTAAGCTTTGGGGATGGTATCTGCCTTCTTATTTTGATTTGCCGGAACCCTTGCCTTTCGGCATTCAAGCAGTAAAGCTTGATTGGGATCTTGTAG
>CANQYR010000091.1 GCA_947628125.1 uncultured Bacilli bacterium | reverse complement strand
AACAGTGAATTTTTTATGTTCACCACTATCATCAGTGATAGATAAAGTGGCAGTTGGTTTGGCTTTATAAACTTCAAAAGAGCCTGATGCTTCTAATTCTTTACCATTTTCTAGTTTAACTTGTTCGACGTTAAATGTTTTATTTTCTGTACTAGCATATGAAATAGTAAAGGTATTATTTTGAACTTCGTAATAAGAACCATCTACTTTAACGTGTGTTATTTTATAAGGACTATTATTAGTTTCAGTAAAGCTTACAATGACGTTTGTATTATTTGTTACTTCATAATCAGTAATGTTAAATTGAAGGTTGTAATCTTTATATACCGTAATTTCTTTATTTAAAATAGTATCTAAATTTACATTGTTATTATCGCCTAAATCATAGGTACCATTTAGTTTAACCGTGTAATTACCATTTGCTAAATCATCGAAGCTTAATGTAACTGTATTTTCAGAATTTAATGTTAAATCTTCTTCTTGTTTTTGAGTACCTTCTTTTAATATGGCTATTTTGCCGTTTGAAGAAGCATTATCAGGATCATTAAATTTGAAAGTTATAATTTGATTAGCATCATCAAATTTAAAGTTTTCAATGCTTGGTGTTGTTTTTAAAACAGTAACGTTAAAAGAACTTGTTACATCAACACTTGTATCATCATTATAAATGATTTTAGTTATGTTATATGTTTTTAAACCAAAAGTATCTTCTGTTAGTTCTAATTTATATTTTTCACCATCTGGAGTAACAGTTTTGTTGCCATTTAAGACTATTTCTTTAACTGTTTTATCAGTGTTATCATTAACTGTAAATTTAACTGCAAATGGCTCATTTTTATTAACATATTCATCTACTTCGTAATCAGCAATAGCAGCGATAATTGGAATAGTTACAGTAGATTTTTCACTACTAATTATTTCATCTACGTGTTCTTGGCCATCTAAAGCATCATTTAATGTTGTAACAACAACAATTTCATATGTTCCTTCAGCAAAAGTACCTTCTAAGGTTACGCTTTCTTCCCCTGTTGTGTAATTAAATTCTTTTCTTGCTATTTCTTGTTCACCATTTTTCAAAACAACTGCATAACTAGCATTTAAGTTAGATGGATTTTCTAATTTTAAATTAACATTTATTTTGGTGTTTTGTTCATTAGTTGCGACAACATTAGTTGCTTTTGGTAAAACTTTAAAGATAGTTACGTTATTATCTTCAACAGAAAATTTTTCGTTATCACTTAATGTTGCTTCTGTAAGTGATAAGCTTACAGGTCTTGCTTGATCTTTGTATTTTGATGTTGGAATGGTAACAGTATAAGTATCTACATTATCATATTCTACATCATATAGTTCATTATCTATTTTAACTTTAGTAATATAATATTTTCCTGATGCGTTAGTACTTTTAAATTTTAAGGTGATATTTTCACTGTCAACTGAGACAACAGATAAGTTTTCAGTAATTTTAAAGTCATAATCTTTTTTAAATTCAACCGTTTTACTTTCACTTTCCACACTGCCAGTATTTATTTTTTCATCATCTAATTCATAGTCTAAAAGGAATGTGAATGTGTATTCTTTAAATTGTTCTAGGCTTGTTAAGTCGATAGAGCGTTCACTAGTAAAGTCAAATTCTTTTGTTTCTTCGCCTAGTTTAGCTATTAATTTACCTTTAGTGTAACTTGAGTCATTATCAGTAATGTTAAATGTTACTTTCATTTCTTTAACTTGGAAGTCAATGTCAGTGATGCTTGGGATGTCTTTTAAAACGTAAGTATCCACATCAGTATTAGTATCAAAGCTTTCGTTTTCGTAAATTATTTTCGAAATGTTATAGGTTTTGGTACCATAATTACTTGGATTTGTTACTTCAACGGTATAAACATCATCTTTGATTTTAGTAGCTTTCAAGTTATGGTTATCTACCGTAAATTCTTTAACATTAATATCAGAGTTATCATTAATAGTAATTGTTATTGTTTCTTTCGCGTTTTTATTTGTGTATTCATTCATTTGGGCATTTTCAATGGTAGATTTTAAAGCAATTTTCATTTCTTCGGTGCTTATTTTTGTTAATTCTTTATTTTCATCATCACCTAGATCATAGGTAATTACTAATTTAACTTGATATTCACCAGCTTCATCATTAGTAAAGGTTACAGATCTATCAGAGATATCTAAAGTTTTTTCTTCTTTGACTTCATTATTTTTCAATAAAATGGCTTTAATATTTTTTATAGTCGCATCATTATCAGTAATAGTAAAGTCAGTTGTAAAATCATTAACATTTAAACTAGATGTCATGGTATCAATTACTGGCGCATTTTTTAAGTAAACATAGCTTAAGTCTAAGCCGACTTCATAAGAACTTTCATTAGTTAATATTACACTTTTTAAAGAAATATTATTGCGGCCTTTTGTTGCTTTAGGTACAGTAACTTCATAATGATCATCTTTTTTAACTACTTGATAAGTTTCTCCATCTATTACTACTTTATCAACATCATAATATGATTGATAAGCATTTTTAAATGATATGATAACATCTTCATCATCTTTAACTTTATCAGTAATAGATAGGCTATCAATTATAAAGTTATAGTCTCTTTGGAAAGTTAATAACTCAGATATGTTGATGTCACCTGTAAAGTTTTCATTACTATCTAGTTCATAGCTTCCAGTAAATCTTAGTTGATAGTTTTGATTGTCAATTAATTCATAGTTAATAACATTGTGACCATTTACTAATTTTTGTTCATGAATTACTTTGTTATTAGCATCTAATAAAATGACTTTGCCATTTGTTAAGGCTTGATCTTCATCAGATAGATCAAATGTTATTTGAGGAACTTTAAGGGTATTATTTATTTTGATATTAGATATTTGTGGTTTAGCTTTTAATACATCCACAGTAATATCATAACTAGCATCTAATGTTATGTTATCTTCTAATATAATTTTACTAATATGAAGATTTTGTTTACCTGATTTGCCTGGTATATTGACTAAAAGACGATATTTAGAGTCTTCTAGTTTTTGGACATCATATTTAACATTGTCAATAACAACTTGTTTAACTTCTTTAGAACCTTTGACATCTAAGTTTAATATTATTGGGGCAGAAGAATTTTTGGTAAATTCATATGTTTCATAGGAAACGCTTGTAACACTTGCGTTAATTTCTTCTTGAGGTTCATTATTTTCGTTTGATCCAGTATTTTCAGTTGATCCATTATTATTTGGTTTAGATGGATTTGAACTTTGATTTTCCGTAGGGTTAGTTTCATATACTGGTTCTTCATTATTATTTTCTTCATTATCATTAGTTTCTTCATCATCGTTATTATTTTGAGTTTCTTTTTCTTTTTCTTCTTCATCCTCTTGTACTTTTATTTCATAAGTTACTAGTTCTGGTTCTTTGTTTTCATCTTTGGCTGTCATGATTAAGAATGTTAAAGGGGCTAAAATAATGATGGATAAAATGCTAATTGATAAAATTGCTATGCCTTGATTATTTTGGTTATAACGATAAATACCTACAATAAGCGCTAAAGAAGCAACAGCAATAAGGGCGATTAAAACGTATTGTAACCATGGCATGTTATTTTTGATGCCTACAAAAGCTGATGTTTCTTTTATAGCATCTTTAATAGTGATTGGCGCTTTGGTTGTCCCTTTAGAGCTAATTAAGCTAATTTGGGTATCATCTTGGCAAGCGTTTTCTTTAACTTTTAATGTTAATGTAGTTTTGCCACTAGGAATGATAAAAGTTTTGTTTTTTTCATCATAACTAGCTTTAGAAGAAAAACGCGAAGTTGTTAAAGCTTCAAAAACTGTGCCATCGTATTGGATTTT
>CANQYR010000090.1 GCA_947628125.1 uncultured Bacilli bacterium | reverse complement strand
GAACGGTACGTACGGTGGTGTGAGAGGGAAAAATATTAAATAATGTAAGATTATTTAAAAATTTTCTCTACTCGATTGCAATCTTTATTCGTGGGTTTCTAAATGATTAAAGAAAATTCCAATGTCTATTAGTCCACATATGCCGATTAGGATATAGATAATTTTGGCTATTATGGATCCTTCTTCGAATATGGCTGTAACTAGGTTAAAGTCAAATAAGCCAATTAAGCCCCAGTTTACGGCACCTAAAACAACGAAGAATAAGCATACTTTATAAATTGTTTCCATAGTCACTCTCCTTACTAATTGTAGTATGGCTCCGAAAAGTTTTTTTATACATTCATATTTTATTTTCAAATAAATATATTTTATTAGAAAAGGGATGTGGTTTATTTTGAAAAAAGTTATAGTGTTGCTGTTTGTTATGGTTTTATGTGCAACTGGTTGTGGGAAGAAGAGTGCTAAGAATGTGATTAAGGCTTTTTCTGATAAGGTAAATGGGGCTAAGAGTTATGTTTTAGAAGGTAGTATGGAGGTTTTTTCAGATGAGGAGTCTTTTACTTATAGTCTTTCGGCTTCTTTTATGAAGGATAATTATTATAAGGTGGAGATGGTTAATCAGACTAATAATCATGAGCAGGTGCTTTTACGAAATGCGGATGCTGTTTATGTTATCACGCCTAGTTTGAATAAGAGTTTTAAGTTTCAAAGTGAGTGGCCTTATAATTCGTCACAAAGTTATTTATTAAAGTCTATCGCGGATGATTTGGTTAATGATTCAGCTAGTACTTTAAGCACGGATGGTTCTTCGGTTATTGTTTCTTCTAGTGTAAATTATCCTAATAATCCGGAGTTAAAGTATCAGAAGGTTACTTTTGATAAGGATGGAAATATTAAGAAGAATGAGGTTTATGATGAAGAAGATGGTTTAAGGATGAAGGTTACTTTTACATCGGTTTCTTATAATGCAAAGTTAAGTGAGGATGATTTTAAGTTAGAGGAGTATATGAATGATCAGGATTCTTCTAAAACAACTTGCACGGATAGTACTTGCAAGGAAGATGCTTGTTCGGGGGAAAATTGCGAGCAAAAGACGGGCTTTTTAGAGAGTATAATGTATCCGTTATATATTCCAAGTAATACGTATTTATCTACGCAGGACAAGGTTAATACTGATGTTGGTAACCGGGTAATACTTACTTTTGGTGGTGAGAAGAGTTTTGTTCTAGTTGAGGAGAAGGCGGTGGCATCAGAGGAGTTTGAGGTGATTCCGGTTTATGGTGATCCGATGATTGTTAATGATACTTTTGGGGCTTTAGGGGCAAATAGTTTGTCTTGGACTAAGGATAATGTTAGTTATTATTTGGCTGGTAATGATTTGACTACTTTTGAGTTAATTAATATTGGCGAGAGTATTCGTGGGGAAAATATTACGGTAAGTAAAGAAAAATAGATGATTTTGGTCATCTTTTTTATTTGTGGTCGTTTTTGCTAGATATGGTGATGGTTAGGTTACATTTGTCGGCAATTTTAAGGAGGGTTTCAAAGGTGTAGTTAGCGGTTCCGTATTCGTATTTTTCGATGGAGCTTTTGCTTATTTTCACTTTTTGGGCCAGTTGGGCTTGGGTAAGGTTTAGGCCTTGTCTTATAAATTTTAGTATTTCGTTGGCTTTGTAGCCGTTTGTATTGAATTTCATAATATCACCGTTGACATCGTAACATTTTACGACTATAATTATGTTGAAACTCGTAAGATATTACGATAAAAAAAGGAAGGCTAGATATGAGAGTAAGGAAATATGTTGATAATAGTATTAAAAAAAGGAATGCGATTATTGTTTTGCTTGTTTTTGTTTGTGTGGTATTTATTGGGTTGTTTATTTATCAAAGTTATGGAAGGTATCAGGACAAAGTAACGTTTAAATTAATAAATGGCAAGTTAAAGATGAGTGGAGGAAGTGGTGACATAGAGTTTGCTTTTTATAATGGTGATCAAAAAATAGATACAATGCCCGAAAAGAATAATGAAGAAGGACTTGTATTAATTAAAGCTGAATGCACAAATGATGCTGTAATAAAATGGAATAATGATGATTGGGATAATATAGTAGTAAATAATTTAAAAAAGACTAAAACCAGTTGTAGTTTGTATTTTGGCAGTAAAATAGAAAAAGTATGTACTTTTTCAGGTGAAGAAAGTGGAGCCTGTTATTTAGCTAAAAAGTCAGGTATTGATACAACTAATTTAACTTATGATGATACAAATGATATAAATTTAAGATATGTAGGAGCAACGCCAGATAATTATGTATATTTTAATTGTGAAGATGGAGTAGAAGCAAGTTCTGAAGTCTGTGAGACCTGGCGGATTATCGGAGTAATGAATAATATAACTGAGGTAAGTGAAGATGGACAAAATAAAGAAACAAATGGAACACATATAAAAATAATAAGAGATAAATTTGATACCTTGTTATCATGGGATAGTTCTGCATCTGGGGTAAATAGAGGTGGTGGAGTTAATGAATGGAGCGAAGCAGATATAGAAAAAGTGTTAAATGATGAATATTTAAATAGGAGTTCAGGAACAAACAAATGTTATAAAAATGAAAATAATGTAACAGTAACTTGTCCAGATTGGGCAAATATCGGAATAAGAGATGAAGCAAGGAATATGATAGCCAATATTAAATGGAATACGGGAACAATGGCAGTAGCATATGATGCAAGTTTAATAGCAGCGAAATATATGTATGAAGCAGAGAGAAGTAGTCATCATGGAAAAGAGGTGTGTTGGAAAGGTGGTGGGAATGATTGTAATGACAGTGTTTCAAGAACGACATCATGGATAGGAAAAATAGGCTTAATGTATCCCTCGGATTACGGTTATGCTGTAGGTGGTGATTTAAGGACAACATGTTTAAGAAAAACAATGAATTCATATAATAGTGGTTGTATAAATTATGACTGGTTACGAGGTGCAAGCAATGCACAATGGACAATAACACCATCAGCTGGATCGACATATGCACATTGGGCATTTGTTGTTGAATCTGACGGGCGTGTTAGCTCTGTTCATGCTGGTTACGGTTATGCTATCCGTCCAACCTTATATTTGAAAAGTGGTGTTAAAATTGTGGATCGTAATTATGAAGATTATGGAAGTATTGATCATCCCTTTGAGTTAGAATATTAATAAAGTTTATTGACATTTTTTTTTATTAAAAATATAAAGTGACTGATAATATGGCAAAAAAAAATAGATTTTAATCTTTTTTTGTTAATAATTATCATTTTTTTATTTTAGACCTATTATATAAGACGCATTAAAAAAAAATCACCTAAAATGTTAGGTGATACCCAAATAATATTTTGCAACACTTGGCATTGCAAAATCAAGTGCTCCTTTTTTATTGCAAGTTTCCTTGCACATATACAATATAGCATAAATATAGAAAAAATGCAAATCTTATTGACACAGTGGGAAACTGACCGAAAATTAAAAAAATAAAAATAAGCAAATTTTTCAAAAATTTTAATTTTTTTAACACTTTTTCCACGGTTCGACAAAATATTTTCAAAACTTGTTGTAGAATACCCGCTTAAGAAGGAGGTGCTAAATGCAAAAGCACGAACCAATTAAGGAAATATTATGTAATGATATGGCATTTAAATACTTTTATTCAGATGAAATAACTGTAGGTGATTTTCTAGAAAGCTTTTTTGGCTTAAAAGAAGGTAGCTTAAAAGGTAAGATAACAGTTAAAGATGAACAATATTTAAAAAGTACCAATTATAATGTACCCATAAGTATGGACATTTAAAGAAGAAGGTATCCTGAAAAAAGGACACTAGAAAAGGGTGTAAA
>CANQYR010000089.1 GCA_947628125.1 uncultured Bacilli bacterium | reverse complement strand
AAGAATGGGTTGAAACAAGAGAGAACGATGAAGAATAATGTGCGGCAAGCACTTAAAAAATTATGATAGGAGACGATAATTATGATTAAAGTATATATTTACACCGAAGGTAAAGATTGTTATAGAATTGATTCGAATGAAACCGTAGCTGAAGTCGAGCGGAGAGTACTGGAAGCCGCAAACGATTTAAAAGTCTTAGAGTTAGTTCCTGACGCTGAATTATATAAAGTTACGATCCAAGATGAAGTTGGAAATGAATTTGACAATCATATTTATAAAACTTATATGTTTTATTCTCACTCTTGTTCTAAAGCGGTTTGTGATACTTTTGTTGAATATATTAAAAATAAGAAGAATGAAGTTTATGAAGCTAAGTTACTGATTTTTGATAATGAAAACAAGAGATTGATTGGACATATCGCAGGTCAGGAATTAATTCGTGAAGATGAATTGGATAATTATGAGAAATATTTTGACAGAATTGCGTTTACTAAAACTTCCGATTGTGGAATTGGTTCTATTAAGTGTACTATTAGAGTGAGTCCAATTGGAAAGATAGATGTCGATGAATATCAGTTGAATTTCTTTGTTAAAACTTGTGAAATTGTAAAAGTTATTGACAAATTTTTAGACGGAACAATGAAATAACAAAGAAAGAGAGCGATGTTTAGATGACTGAATTTAATGTTTCTTTCGGTTTTTTTAAAGGCAATATTGATTTTATTAGTTTTGAAAGTGTAAAAATTTTTAATGGCAAAGATGATTTGGCTAAAGTTTCTGAAATTTTTAAAAAGTTTAAACAAAAATACGAAGAAACTTGTGATGAAGAAATTACTATTACTTGTAGATTAAAAACAGTAGACTTAGATAGTAAAGAAACTTTGGAATCTATGAATTTTTCGATTTCTATTGATAAAATTGGAAGTTTCGTTGATGATTTTCTTAAGAGTGAATGTTTTCAAAATAAAGCAAGATTAAGTGTGCCGCGATTACCTAGACGAAATGGCCTGTGTGATCGCCGCACATTAAGAAAAGAGTGAGGTCTTTGAATATGAAAATTAAAATGTTTTTGAAAGATGATTATGAAAAGTTTTACGAAATGGAAATTGTAGATAAAGATAGATTTTTTAGTTTTTTAAGTATGAGTAATTGTTTTAGTCCTTCTATTCAACCTATTGTTATAGTAGCTAAAGAAGATGAAGAAGTTTATTGTAAGAATTATTATATTTATTATCATGGTAGTTTAGAGCAGTTTTATAGAAGAATTAAAGAGAATCAAGAAAACTTTGCTTTTAGTCTTGAGTTAAGTGTTAAAAAGATGGGACAAGAAGAACCTTTCTTGAAGTTTGACTCTAATAGTTACATGGTAGCAATTTGGAATCCTGCTAAAGCTAATGTATTATATGAAGCTATTGATAAATATATAGATAGAGTTAAGACACCAGATGGTGATTTATTAGTTGATGTAGTAATACGTGATTTAGATAGTGGTGAAACTTATGATAGCTTTAGTTTTATAGCTTGGACTGTTGATACAGCAGAAGTTTTTGATGAATTTATTAGTTTAGTTGTAAATGAAGTTATTATGGAGTTTATGAGTTATTATAAGTAAAAGGAATAAGCAATAGAATGAAAGTTTTCTGGTAAGAGAGCTTTTATCTGGTTAAAATTTTGGTTTTTAGTAATTTTTCTTAGATGAAAAAATCTTTAGGAGACGAAAATGAAGATGATTAAGGTAAAAACGAACGAATTTCCTTGTAATGAAACTCCTAAGAGATTAGGAAAATATGGTTTAAGTAACGCCGCAATACAATTATTTGGACTTTTAGATTTGTCTTGCGGTAGTGAGATTAATGAAGAAGAAATTGACTTTTTGTTACTTGATGAGTTAATGGAGAAAGATATTGTTTTAGTAGACGAAGATGAAGATTTAGTTTTGAATTATCGTCTCGTTAAAACTTTGGCAGTATAACAAAACGGTTTTCTTGAAGTACAACTATGATTATAGTTAAAGACAACCTCATATTAGAGAAAGTACAACCGGTATTAGGCAAAAAATCAAATTTAAAACATTTATAAATATATAAATTAACATTTATAATGAAAAATAAATAAAAGAGTAAAGAGGGGTTTTCTTTCCTTTATGAAATCGAAAGGAGAATTTAAATGCGTTAGATTGAAGGATTAACTCTAACAAAGATAGGAGAACCTTTAATAGCAAAAGAGAAAGGTTATGGATATTATAAACTTTATATTCAAGCCGCAAATCATAACCTTTTTGCTAAAGGAGGAGCAAGAACTATCTTTGTATATTTATTATTTCAAAGTCAGAATAATAGATTTAAGATAGTTAAAAAGACAGTAACTGCTAATTGTAGTGGAGAAAATAATTATAAAAAATATATGGAGCAATTAGAAGAAAGTAATTTTATAGTTATAAATGATGAAAAAAGAACTTTAGCCATAAATTATGAATATATAAATAAAATTATTTTAAGTAATCCTGATTTATATAGAATAAATTTCCCTGAAATTGATAATTATTATGATTCTGAATATGAAGTTAAAGTTTTAAATTATGGAAAGTTTAGTGATAAGCAAGATTTAAGTAAAGAAGAAATAGTGTTTTTGTTAAATTTAATTGAGAATGATAAGAATAAAGTGTTTTGTTCTAAAGAAAAAAGAGAAATGGTTAGTGAATTAGCGGATAAAGGTTATGTAAGATTTGATGGAAAAATTATTTTTGTAGATTTTGGAGAGTGAAGAGTGGATAGTGTGAAATTTGTGTTTTTGCTCGCTTCGCTCGCTAAAAACACTAATTTCTTTACCCGCGGTTAATGTGAGATTTGTCTTTCACGCTCGCTTCGCTCGCAGAAAGACTAATCTCTTAGCACAAAACAATAGTAGAAAGAGATTAAGAGTTTGCGGCTTGTAGGTGAAAAGTTTGGAAGATTCTAGATGGAGATTCGGCTTCCAACTGGAAGCCGCTCATTAGGATAAAGGAGAGAATTAATATGAAAAGATATAGTATTGTAAGTGATGAATATAAGTTTACTACTATCTACTGTTTAGGCGAAGCCTTAACAGAGATAAGTAAAGAATGGTTGAAAGATTATGTTAAGTTAAATGGTTTTGAAGATAAGATGATTATTTTAATTGTTGATGTAGATGAAAGAAATAAAGTAGTAAATTATGCTATTAAGAATAAAATGAATGAGATTGGTGTTAAATTAAAAGGAGATAAAGAAAGTACTTTTGAAAAGATTGTTTTGAAAGTTGTATTGTTAAGTATTCAAGGATTGGTTAAGTTAGGAACTTGTAGAATTGTTCATTTAGAAGAGAATGATTTGTATGGAATGAGGTTACAATGAGCGAAGCGAATAGCGAATATTGGGAAGGATTGTGTAAGTAATGGATAAAGTTAAATTTTATGTCTTTAGAGAGAATGGTAGTGGTAATAAGTTTTACCAGTATATTGAAAGAGATTTAGAAAATTGTCGTGATTTTGATGGTAACTTATATTTAGAAGTTATCGATAAATTTTTTGAAGATACAAAAGAGTATAATGAAGATGCAGAAAGTATTGTAGTAATGAAATATGATAATAATTTTCGTGTTTATGATGGAATTACAGTAAGTATTATAGATTTGTGTAATTATTTACAGTTTGAAAGATTTCTTTTTGAAGGATTTATTGGCTATTATCCTTTTACTATTTCTTGTAGTGACGGACTTTATGATGAAGATTCCTTGTTAGAAAAGATAAAAGTAGGAGAAACAGTTACGGTTACAAAAAGAAGAGAAAAAAACAAGAAAACTTTTTATTATTGATTGGAGCGATATATTTTGATTTATTTTTTACTTTGTCCTAATGGAAATGTAAGAGAAAGTAAGTTAGTTTATGTTGAAGATAATGAAAAGGTGAAA
>CANQYR010000088.1 GCA_947628125.1 uncultured Bacilli bacterium | reverse complement strand
CCGTGCGTCCGGTCGTGTATCTTGCCTCGAATGTGAAAATAATGGACGGAAGTGGTGAATCAGGTGATCCGTTTATCCTTGGGGCGTGAGTGTTAGGCTCGCTGGAAGGCGGTTGTCTTCCCGAGCCCGGTTGTTTGGTTTTGGAGTTAATTATGTCAATGATGTCGCGTTATAAAATATTAAAAATTAAGCATCCTGAGTATATGATATTGTTTCTTAATAAAGATGATAATTTTGTTTCTTGTGATATTGATTTATATATTTTGCTTTCTTTGAATAAAAAAAGGTCATTAAAAAATCAACTTAAAAAGAAACATATTAGTTATATGATTGTTGATAATTTAAATATATTGGAAAAATTTGATAGTAAGCCAAACGAATATCATAAATATTATTATGCTGCATGTTTAGATATTTTGTTTGATGCTATTAAAAGTAAATGTTTTTGATAGTTACCTAAATGGTGCTATAGATGGGTAAATGTTTATAAGTGCCTAATTCGTCGAATGCTAACAATGTGTTCAATGTCAACTCAAGCGGGAATGTGAACAACAACAATGCTAACAATGCTAATGCCGTGCGTCCGCGTTAGGAGCCCTTTAAAAAATGTGGATATTATGATTAAGGTTATGATATGAGAATCTTAAAGGACAACGTTTATCCAGAGCTTTGCTCAAATTAAATATACAGACAGGAAATGATACGTCATTTCCTTAACCGCTGTATAAAAAGGAGTATTTATGATAAAAAATTGTATTAAAATTCGTAAGGAAGGCTTATTTTACAGTGTCTTTGATGATGATGCCAAGATTTTAAATTATTTGTTTGATTATAAGATCTTAAATGGTAGATGTGGTTTTCCAATTAATGCTATTAATAAGGTAATTAACGTATTAGATGAGAAGAAGATTAGTTATGAGGTAGTTGGTTTTGAGAGTAAAGATTTTAAGAAGTTAAATAATTATGTTTCTTTTCTTTCTAAAAGTGAGAGTAAGATTATGGTTAGTAATACAATTGATGAGTTACGTAAAAAGATATTGTCTTTGAAAGAAGATCAGATATATGAGCTGCTTGATAAAATAGGTGAGCTTATAAATGAATACTGAGTTTCGGATTGTTAAGAATGTTAAGGAATTTATTATTTCTTTAGATGATTTTTTAATTAATTTTCCAAAGAGGGAAAAGGTTCTTAGTGATGGTATTAAAAAGACCGGGTTTGAAATTTTAGAACTCATTTTTTTAGCGAATGTTGTTGACAGTAAGTTATATTTACAAGAGCAAATTGTTAGTAAGCTTAATATTCTTGATTTTTATTTTGAATATGCTTATAAGAAAAAGTATATTAGTGAGAAACAGTGTTTGAATAAGTGTGATGAAATTAAAGTATTTACAAAGATGATTTATGGATGGATTAAAAATGGTAAAAGTTGATTTAAAAGTTTTAATGGATATTTTTGAAAATAAATTAAGTAAAACAGTTAAGAATAAGAAAAAACTGTATTTTTTTGAACGTAATAAGATGGTTAATTTGGTACTTACTTATAATAAAATTATGGATCCTTTATATAGGATTAAGCATTATAATATTTTTTTAATAAAGGAACCTAAGTGTCGGATTGTGATGTCTTTAGATTTAGATGATAAAATTATTAATCATTTTATTAATTATCATATTTTAATTCCGAAGTTAGAACGTTTTCTTGATTTTCGAAATATTGCTACACGCAAGAAGATGGGGACTGATTATGGAATTCGTTTGGTTAAAAAGTTTTTGGAGAAGGTTAAGAAGTATGATGATGTTTATGTTTTAAAGTTGGATATTAAAAAATATTTTTATAGCATTGATCATGATGTTTTAAAATCAATGCTTAAAAAGCATTTAGATGATGATGAGTATTTTTTAATGTCTAATATTATTGATAGTACAAATGAGGATTATATTAATGAAACGATAATGAAAATGCGAAAGGATTTTCCTGATTTGCCTATATATGAAAAGGGAAAAGGGTTACCAATTGGGAATTTAACTAGTCAGTTTTTGTCGATTTTTTATTTGCATGAGTTGGATCATTTTATTGTTCATGATTTAAAGGTAAAGTATTATGTTCGGTATATGGATGATTTTATTTTGATTCATCCTTCTAAAAGTCATTTAAAAAATTGTTTAGCTAAAATTGAAAATAAGTTAGAGAATGTTTATAAGCTTAAATTAAATAGGAAGAAGACTTGTATTGTTAATGTTTACGAAGGGTTTATTTTTTTAGGATATAAGTTTTTTATTAGAAATAAAAAAACGATTATGATTATTAGGAACGAGACTTTAAGGAAGTTAAAGAAAAGGGTTAGGCAACTTCATTATTTGTATAAGAAAAATTATATTTCTTTTGAACAGTATTTTTCTTCGATTAGCAATTATATGTATTCTTTTAAGTATGGCAGTAAGATGAAGATTAAAAATGTTATTGATCGATATTTGTAATTGACTTTGATTTTTAGAAAATTTATAATTTTTTATAGGAGGTATGTGTATGAAAAAAACTTCTTTGAAAGAGATAGTTGATTGGAAAATGAAAATTGATAATATTTCTATTTTACTTAGAGAGCTTGATGATAGAAAACAAATGCTTTTAGGTGAGTTATATCTTTGTGTGAGCATGATATTGCTTTAAAGTTATGTGAAAATCGCTTTAAATGTTTAAAATGTCAGATGGATGTTTCAGATGCACCTTTGATTATTTATACGGAAAATAAAAAGGGTAGTGATTTATATAAAATGTCTTTGGCATATGAACTTTTTTGTGATATGAGAATGTATTATCCTTTGATGAATGATTTTGAACTTGTGGAAAGTATTAATAAGAGTTTAAATGATAGTTTGTCTTTAAAGTTAGTTAAGTAATTGTTGTTGTTTTTATTTTTAAAAAGTGGTAATATTATTTTAGAAATCGAAGCAAAAGACATGGTAAGATTTGGCACTTTTTTATAGAGAGTCTGGATGGTGGAAGCAGATAAAAAGTAAATTTTATTACTACTTTTGTAGAGGCTTAATAAAGTCCGGGGTATACCTCGTTAAAAAATTAAAGTTAAAGTAAGGATGGTACCGTCTTATTGACGCCTTTTTGGTATCATCTTTTTGTTTAAAAGGAGGGTTATTTTGAAAAATCAGTTTGAAATTTTATTTAAGTATCCAGATTTGTATAAGGATCTTAATTTGGAAAGTCAGAAAAGTTTGGAAAAGTATTTGGAAACGCTTAGTGTTGATCGACTTGCTTATCTTTTAGATACGCTTCCTATTAGTAGTGATAGTTCGTTATTTAAATTGGTTGCTAAGGTTTATGCTAAGTTTTATGCGACTAATTTATATCAAGTTAATTTATTGGTGGAAAGTTTGGCTTATAAAAGAGAAGCTAAAAGAAATGATGATATAGATTGTTATAATTATGGTAAACATTGTAAGGCTTTTAGTAGGCGTAAGAGTAAGGGTAAAGGTAAGGCTTATGCTAGAGTAAGAGCTACGAAAATAAATTTTAGATGAAAGGATTTGATGATATGTTAAATATTAAGGAAGATGCGGTTTTATTTCCTTTGAATCATAGTTGTGCGCATGTTATGGCCCAGGCGGTTAAGCAGTTATATCCTGATGCTAAGTTTTGGGTTGGGCCGGTTACAGCGGATGGTTTTTATTATGATATTGATTTAAATGGTGTTAGTCTTTCTAGTGATGATTTAGATGTGATTAGTGAAAGAATGAAAAAGATTTGTAAAGATGGGAAGAAGATTATCCGGAAGGAGTTAACTTTAGATGAGGCTTTAGATCTTTTTAAGGATGATCCATATAAGATTGATTTGATTAATAATTTTTCGCCTGATGAGGTTATAAGTTGTTATTATCAAGGTGATTTTGTTGATTTGTGCAGGGGGCCTCATGTTTCTAATGTTAAGGAGTGCAAATATTTTAAGTTATTAAAGGTTTCG
>CANQYR010000087.1 GCA_947628125.1 uncultured Bacilli bacterium | reverse complement strand
CCAAATTATCCTCATAAGCTTCCTCTAAAACCTGATACTTACCAAGCCTTCTAGCCATATACTTCTCACTAACCCATGTAATAACCAAAGAAACAAGCACAACCGCAACTAACATAATAAAAACCGAACTAATAGTTGCCAAACGATAACTAAAATCAATAACCCTTGCCCCAAGCAAAGTCAAAGTAAGAAGCGAAGAATCAACCGACGTAAAGAAAACCGATAACCCTTGCCCACAACATAAACCCGCAAAAGAAATAACCAAACCTAACTTCGGATTACGCTTACCATACTTAAAAATACAAGCACTCAATGGAAGCATCACAATATAAGACAAATCCCCCATAATACTTAAAACAACACTAAAAAACACCACCAAAAACGTAAGCGTATTACGCTTCATCTTCTTCGTAACAAAACTAACAGCCGTCTTCATAAAACCGCTTTTTTCCATAACCCCAAAACCAATCAAAATAATAATAAAACTACTCAAAGGGGCAAAATTCATAAAATTAGAAACCGTCGAACTAAATATATAACGCAAACCAGTCAAATTAAATAAAGACTTAACATTAACCAAATCCTGCGTATACTCAAGCGTCGTCGAATTAATACTATAAGTCGTTGACCCAATACCAAGTAAAGATAAAACACCACTTAAAACAATAACACCCAAAACCAATATCAAATACATCATAATTGGATGCAAAGATAACTTTTCTTTCAATTTTTGTTTCATAATTCCTCACCTATTACCATCTTTAATTTTCTCTCAAACTTCAATCGATCCATCATAATATCATGACCACACTTTAAACACCTAAGCTTTACATCAACACCTACCCTTATAACTAACCACAAATTACCACCACAAGCATGTGCTTTCTTCATAACCACCTGATCATTTAACTTAAACAATTTTCTTTCCATTATGCACCTCAATCTGAGAATACGGAATCTTAATATTCTCTTGCTCATAAAATTCCTTAACAATCTTTAAAACCCGCCTTTTAATATCAAAACGCTCACTTTGCTTACAATATATTAAAATACTATAAACAACACCACTATCCAAATAATCATCAATACCCAAATAAGTACTATCCTGATAAACAAAAGGAATCTTCTTCGCTTGCGAAACAACTTTTTTCAAAACCGCCTCAACCTTATCACTATCTTCCTCATAAGCCGTACAAACATCGATCTTCACACCAGCCCGCTCCTGACTTAAATTCCGCACCGAACCAACATTATGATTAGAAATAATCAAAACCTCACCCGAAAAACTCTTAATCTTCGTACTTTTCAAACTCATCTCAATTACTTCCCCAGTAAAACCATTAATCGTCACCAAATCACCAATAACATAATAATTATCCGCGATAATCGAAATACCACTAATAAAATCCTGAGCCGTCTCCTGCAACGCTAAACCTAAAACAACACCAGCAATACCAAGCGAAGCAATAAAACCCCGAGTATCAAAACCATATATATCCAAAATCATAATAAACATAATCGCATAAATAAAAAACTTAACTACATTAGTCGTTAAATCCACAATCGTAACCCGTCTTTTTTGCTCATAAGTACTCTTACCATGATTAAAAAGCTTCCTAACCAAAGCCCGAATAAGACGATAAGATAAAAGTCCAATAGCAATAATAATTATAGGCCCGATTACCCTCTTTTGCCAAATAAAATTAACAATTTGCTTCATCAAATACCCTCAATCCTAACGCCTAACTCTTCCAAAAGCGCCTCCAAATCAGCTTCATCACTATAAGAGATCTCAATCTTCTTAGCCATAATCTTCACCTTAGACTTTAACCTATCAGCTAAATACTTCTCATAAATACGATGCTTAACCACATAAGCATCAGTCCGCTCCTGCTTCTTCTTCTTAGGCAAATTCTCCGAAGAAATCAAAGATTCCAAACTACGAACACTCAAATTCTCCTTAACAACCCGATTAGCAAGCATAATAACCACATCATCATCACTAATCTTACTTAAAGCCCGACCATGACCCATACTTAACTGTCCAGACAAAAGCATATCCTTAACAACACTAGGCAAAGAAAGAAGACCCAAAATATTCGTCACATGACTACGACTCTTACCAAACTTTTTCGCAAACTCCTCCTGCGTCAAATTACCATAAGTAATAATATTTTGATAAGCATTAGCCTCCTCAATCGGATTCAAATCCTCCCTTTGAATATTCTCTAATAAAGCAACCTCCATCATCTGCTGATCAGAAAAATCCTTAACAATCGCCGGAATCGTCTTTAACCCAGCAAGCCTCGCCGCTCTTGTACGCCGCTCACCAGCCACAAGCTCATAACCTTTAATACTCTTCTTAACAATAATGGGCTCAATCACACCATTTTCCAAAATCGAATCAGCAAGCTCCTTTAAAGTCACATCATTAAAAGTCTTTCGAGGCTGATAAGGATTACTCCTAATATCATCTAAAGAAACAAGAGTAATATCCGAACTACTAGCCTTAGATACTATATCCTTAGTATAATCCTCAAAATTAATAACCTCATTAGAAAAAAGCTGCTCAAGCCCCTTTCCTAACGCCTTTCTCTTAGTCTCCATTTCTACTAATCACTTCCTTTGCTAAATTTTCATAGGCAAGGGTAGCTCTTGAAGTTGGATCATAATCACTAATAGGCATACCATGACTTGGAGCCTCAACAAGCCTAACAAGTCTCGGAATAATCGTATTAAACACCTTCGACTTAAAATACTTACGAACCTCCTCAATAATCTCTAAACCAATATTCGTCCGCCCATCTAACATCGTTAATAAAACGCCCTCGATCCTAAGCTCCGTATTCATCTTATTTTGCACCAAAATAACCGAATTCAAAAGCTGACCAATACCCTCTAAAGCATAATACTCACACTGAACCGGAATAATAACCGAATTACTAGCCACCAAAGCATTCATCGTTGATATACCCAAAGAAGGCTGACAATCAATAATAATATAATCATAAGACTTCTTAACATCCTCAAGAGCCATCTTCAACTGCTCATTTTGCTTAAAAGAATTATCCTCAAGCATCTTCTTCACAAACTCCACATCAACACCAGCCAAATTTATCGTTGAAGGAATAATAGACAAATTCTTAAACTTCGTCTTAATAATAGCCTCCTTAATAGAACAAGAACTTGTAATAACATCATAAATATCCTTCTCAAAATCATTAGTATTTAACCCAAGACCATTAGACGCATTACCCTGAGGATCCAAATCAATAAGAAGCGTTTTCTTACCCTCCTTACCTAAGGCAGCAGCAAGATTAATACTTGTCGTTGTCTTACCCACTCCACCTTTTTGATTTACAATTGAAATAATCTTTGCCATTCTACCACCTTCATTTTACTACTAAATAATTTTAACATAATCTAACGCTTTTGTCTTTAGAAAATTTGTGAAATATAAAAATAAAATTATAAGCCACAAAAAAAGGAAGATTACTCTTCCGCCTTTTTAATAGCCTCCTTAAGCTCTTCCACGCTCATATTCTTATAATTCTTAATCTTCAAATCCTTAGCCTTAGACTGTAAAGACTCAAGCTTCTTCATCTCCTTAAGCTCAGAATCACTTAAAACCTTGCCATAAGAAACAACCGAATCAATCTCTTCCTTAGTAATCGTCTCTTTCTCAATCAAAGTATGACTAAGACGCATAACCAAATCCTCATTTTCCTTCAAAATCTTCTTCGCATTCTCATAACAACTAGTAATTATCTTACGTGCCTCTTGATCAATCTCAAGCGCAACTTGATCAGAATAATTTTTAGTCTTATTATAATCACGACCTAAAAACACATTCTCATTTGAAGACTCATAACGAATTGGCCCCAAATCACTCATACCATACTCTGTAACCATACTTCTAGCAAGCTCCGTTGCTCTTTTAAAATCATCACTAGCCCCAGTCGTAATATCATCTAAAAATAACTCCTCTGAAGCCCGACCCGCTAAAGTACTTGTAATCATCGCAATCATCTCACGCTTCGTATACCTAGTGATATTGTCTTCCTTTGGTGTATACGACGTATACCCACCAGC
>CANQYR010000086.1 GCA_947628125.1 uncultured Bacilli bacterium | reverse complement strand
CAAATGATGACTACAACGAAGAACTAGCAAGCGTCTTAACCGGTTTAGGATATAAACCAATTGATATCAAAAAAATATTACCAAGCGTTAATAAAGATTTGCCAATTGAAAACCAAATAAAAGAGGCTTTAAAATTATTATTAAAATAACAAAGGAGGCTTTATGGAAAACAGAATCGTTGATGCCGAAGAACAACAAACAGATAGCTTCGAAAATAATATCAGACCGCAAAGTCTAAAAGAATATGTCGGCCAAAAAGAAATAACCGAAAACCTAAAAGTATTTATCGAAGCTGCCAAAATTAGAAACGAACCCTTAGACCATGTCTTACTATACGGCCCACCCGGCCTTGGAAAAACAACCCTTTCCCATATCATTGCCAATGAACTAGGAACCAACATTAAAACCGCCTCCGGGCCATCAATTGAAAAAAGCGGAGACTTAGCCGCCATTTTATCAACCCTTGAACCAGGTGATGTCTTATTTATTGATGAAATCCACCGCATGCCAAAATACATCGAAGAAATACTATATCCCGCCATGGAAGACTTTGAAATTGACCTTGTTTTAAATAACGATGGCAAATCAAGAACCATCAAAATTGACCTGCCTCCTTTTACCCTTGTTGGAGCCACAACAAGAGCCGGTGACATATCAAGCCCCTTACGAGACCGCTTTGGCATCATATCCAAACTAAACTACTACAGCGAAGAAGAACTACTTAAAATCATCATGCGCACCAGTAGAGTCTTAGATATGCCCATCAAAGAAAATGCAGCCAAATTAATTGCCCAAAGATGCCGCAAGACACCAAGAATTGCTAACCGCCTATTTAAAAGAGTAAGAGACTTTGCCTTAGTCCAAAAAAACTACGAAATTGATGAAGAACTAACTAAAACTGCCCTAGAAAAACTAAAAGTTGATGACTATGGCCTAGACTCCATTGACATCGAATACTTAACTAGCTTAATCAATAAATTTAACGGTGGACCTGTTGGGGTTGAAACAATATCCACCAGCATCGGTGAAGAACCATCAACCATTGAAGATGTCGTCGAACCCTTCCTCATGCAAGAAGGATTTATAAAAAGAACACCAAGAGGAAGAGTAGCCACCGAAAAAAGTTATGATCACCTTAAAATAGCCCACAATAGAAGCTTATTTTAAAATAGAAAGAAGAAGTATATGGAAAAAAATCGTTTAATAATAATTGAAGGACCACAAGGAACCGGTAAAACCACATTAACAAACTACCTAAGAGAAAACATACCAAGCTCCAATTTGTATCGCTTAAGTGGCCAAAAAGATAAAAGCCCAAAAGGTAAAGAACTAAGTAAAAAAATGTACTATGCCTTACTAGAATATCTAAAACAAATGCAAGACATACCCATGGACTTAATATTTGACCGAACATTCTTTACCGAAGAAGTATACGCTAGATTAGGCTATAAAGAATACCAATTTACAGATGTATATAACGAACTACTAAACAAAATAAATAACTTAAACTATGACATCTACCTAATATTACTATATCTAAAAGATCCAAAAATATATGAAGAAAGACTAGCAAGACAGCACCACCAGTACCAAACATTTAGCCCAAAAAACAGCATCGATCAACAAAACACCTATCAAATAATTGGCAAAGAACTTCAAAACACCAACATAAATATCTATAACATTGCCATGGATAATTTTGAAGAAGCTTACCAAAAACTTAATAAAATATTTAAAATAAAGAGGTAACAAAATGAATACAAATGATTTTGACTATGAACTACCAAAACACTTAATAGCCCAAACACCACTAAAACAAAGAAGTGCATCAAAATTACTCGTCCTAGATAAAGACACAGGCCAAATAAGCCATAAACACTTTACCGACATAACAGACTATCTAAAAAAAGGTGATGTTTTAGTGTTAAATAACACCAAAGTCATCCCTTGTAGATTAATAGGTAAAAAAATAGACACCGACGCCACCATTGAACTTTTACTATTAAAAGATCTAGGAAACGATGAGTGGCAATGCTTATCCAAACCATATAGGCGCCTTCACATTGGTAGCAAAATAAAATTTTCTGATGATCTAACTGCCCAAGTCATCACTAAAAAAGAAGAAGGTATAGTCATCGTTAAACTAATATATCAAGGCATACTAATGGAAATACTAGATAAACTAGGCCAAATGCCCCTGCCACCATACATCCATGAAAAACTACAAGATAAAGACCGTTACCAAACAGTATACGCTAAAACCCTTGGCAGTGCCGCCGCCCCCACAGCTGGCCTTCATTTCACTAAAGAACTACTAAAAAAAATAAACGATATGGGCGTTATTATCACCTATATTACCCTTCATGTTGGCCTAGGAACCTTTAGAAGCGTCGAAACAGATGATTTAACCAAACACGTCATGCACAGCGAATACTACGAAATAACTAAAGAAACAGCAGACATACTAAATAAAGCCACTAAAGAAAATAGAAGAATAATAGCCGTTGGTACCACCACAACAAGAACATTAGAATCCATAAAAAGTAAATATGGCACCTATAAACCCGTTAAAGAAAGCACCAATATCTTTATCTATCCGGGCTATAAATTTAAAGCCATTGACTGCTTAATAACCAATTTTCATCTTCCCAAAAGCACCCTTATCATGCTCGTTTCAGCTCTAGCCGGAAAAGATAACATCATGAAATCCTATAAAGAAGCCATAAAAAATGAGTACCGCTTCTTTTCCTTTGGCGATGCCATGTTCATAAAAAGTGATAAAAAAAATGAGGTTTTAGAATGAAGTTAGAATTTGAATTACTAAAAAAAGAAAAACACACCAACGCTCGACTTGGTCAAATAAAATATAACGGTCAAACATATGAAACACCCATGTTCATGCCCGTTGGAACACAAGCAACCGTTAAAACATTAAGCCCCGAAGAAATAAAAAGTACCAAAGCTGGCATCATCTTAGCCAATACCTACCATTTATGGCTAAGACCCGGTGATGAAATAATCAAAAAAGCAGGCGGCCTTCATAAATTCATGAACTATGATGGCCCCATACTAACAGACTCTGGTGGCTACCAAGTCTTTTCCCTAGCAAAACCAAAAGACATAACCGAAGAAGGAGTCAAATTTAAAAACCAATATAATGGTGATAACCTTATCCTTACCCCCGAAAAATCCATCCAAATCCAAGAAAACTTACAAAGCGACATTGTCATGAGCTTTGATGAATGCATCGGCTATCCCGCAGACAAAGACTACGTTTTACAAAGCGTTCTTAGAACAATTAGATGGGCTAAAAGAGGAAAAGACGTTTTCAAAGGTAAAGATCAAATCCTCTTTGGCATCGTCCAAGGTGGAGTATATCCTGACCTAAGAAAAAAATGTGCCCAAGAACTAGTCAAAATGAACTTCGATGGCTACTCTATAGGTGGAACAAGCGTTGGCGAAGATAAGAAAACCCAATACCAAATGGTTGAAGACTCCGTCAAATACTTACCAGAAGATAAAATGCGTTACCTAATGGGAGTAGGGGACCCAATTGATCTAGTAGAAAACGTCATCCGGGGTATCGACATCTTTGACTGCGTAAGCCCAACTAGATTAGCAAGACACGGTCATGCCTTAACCAAATATGGCAAAATAAATTTGAAAAATGCCAAATACAAAGAAGACTTTACCCCCATAAGTAAAGAATGTGACTGCTATGCTTGCCAAAACTACACCAAAGCCTACATCAAACACTTAATAAATGCCGAAGAAACATTAGGTGCAAGACTATTATCTATCCACAATATAAGATATCTAGTAAAATTAATGGAAGAAATAAGAATATCTATCAAAAATGACAATATTTTAGAATTTAAAAAAAAATTTATAAAAGATTATTATGGAGAAAACTATGAAAATTAAAACTATAATTCTCCTAACCTTTTTAATAATAATTTTAAGCATAACAGCCTCATGCTTGTGGAAAATAAACTATAACCATGAACAAAATCTAATAAAAGTATCCGAAAAGAAAATAATAGAAGCAGTAAAAAAATGCTACAACCAAGATAAATGCACAGAAAGTAAAATAACCATCACCCAATTAATAAACCTAAACTATCTAACTAAAAAAGAAATAAACCCCAAAACCAAAACATACTATAAAACAGAC
>CANQYR010000085.1 GCA_947628125.1 uncultured Bacilli bacterium | reverse complement strand
CTCACAACCAGTAATAACTTGCGTAACTACTCCATCAGCTGCCGCAATAATATTAGTCTTGCCTTCTCTTCCACCCCCAATATCAATTGCGTTATGATACGTACTAGCATTAGCTATAGGTGCATCTCTTTTACCAAAGCCACTAGTTATAACCGTCGTCTCCGGCTCATCACTTGCATAAGGAACGCCATCTTTTTCAGTTGTCTTTTTAGAGCCAATTGGCCACCACAAACAACCTGACCCACTAGCCGTAGCCTTACAATCAGTTTTACTTAAACCCCATATTTTCTTACGATACAAATCAACATTTCGATTTTGATACTCACCATAAAGCACTTGTTCCTCATCTGTTGTCTTAGTACAATTAGTAGGATCCCCATTAATTACACATGAAGGTCCATTACAAGCATTAGCAACCCGATCAGGAATACCATTTGGAAAAATATAAGGAGCATAATAACAACCACCATCACTAGAAGGCTTAGCCGTATCTAACGTATACCAATAAGTACCTAAATAAGCATAACTCTTAAGTAGATCCTCATAACTAGTATATCTATTATAAACAGCATCACAATATTTACCAACAGCTTCCAAAAAATCTGGACCAAAATCCGTACAACAAGAAGAACAACCATTAAAACATTCCCAGCCCCAATAATTATTTTTATAACTACCAGGTTCAAATCCTTCCAAAATAGCCCTTACCACAACAAACTCTGGATTTATATTATGCTCTAAAGAAACATCATATATTTCCCCAGCATTATTTTGAAATAACTTCCAACTAGACATTACATCAGCATCAATTTCATTAAAATTTTGCACCCCTGAAACAAAAGCATTCCTACTTAAAGTCGTTTTATGCAAATCTAAGCCGCCACAAATTTCTTTATTACCCTCTTCATCTTCATCTTCAGTTTCAACCTTCCAATAATCATGATCACCAAAAAAATACTGAAGCAAACTATCGGTATTAAAGCCATGCACACTAGCTAAATAATAAGCTGAATAAACATCATAGCCACTAACACTACCTTGATTGATCCAATCACCATTTATAAAACAATTTTCATAATCAGCTAAAGGATAGTTACAAGGACAATCTTTATAATTACTAGGCACATTAGAAGCAACCCAAGAACTAGGAATCAATAAACCAGGAACCTGATAAATAGAATAATTTTCCCCATCATTATTATCATAGCAAAAAGAAGAAACATCAGCTGACATAATCTTACTTTTATGCTTCTTTGTCATAACAACGCCCTTGCTTTGTTCTACAGCCTCATCTAACACACTTTCACTTTGAGAAGAATTAGATGAGACTTTAAAATCATGATAAGTTATCTCACATTTATTCGCGATGACCTCAGTTCTAAGGGCAATAGCTAAAGACTTATATAAATGATACATATCTTTATTATCAATATCTAAAGTATACGCATATACTGCTGCATTTACATAATCTTCCAAAGACATTGATGACTCTGTTTCTTCATCACTTCCATAAGGAGCATATGTAACCTTTACCTTATCACATTCAAAATCTAACTTCATCGTTCGATAATCATTAACATTTGAAGAAACATTTACACCAAAAAATACTCCCAAAAAAATAATCATTAGAAAACCAATTGCTGCTACAGCAATAATCCTTCTTTTCAAAAGCTTTTGAAGTATCTTTTTAGGTCCAAATAAATTAGCCTTAGATTTAGGTGGCATAATTTCAAAATCAAGATTATTATTAGAATTATCTAAAGATCTTTTTTCATCATCATTAAAATCCAAAATAACCACCTCTTTTACTTAATCATTTTATCAAATTTTATCTAAAAAGTCTCTATATAAATAAAAATTACCATCAAAGGTAATTTTAATAACCTATTTAAAAATATTAAATAACTTCCCGCCTTTTTCATTTTCACCATCAAGCTTAGTAAAACCTAAAGAAACCAAAAGCTCAATTAACTCCGGATGATTATCCAATTTATCATCCAAATAAGGAATATTATAATAAACCTTACTACGTGATTCATACTCAAAATCTTCAACATCACTACTATTTAAAACACTACGGTTTAAAACAATCTTCTTCCCCTTTAATTTTTCAAAAATTCTCTGATCTTGCCTAATTAACTTATTTAACTTAATCAAACCAGGTTCAATCAAATATAGTACAATATCACAACACTCCGTTGAAGCCTCATCATTCAAATCTAATAATATAACATCCGCACTATAATTTGCTGAAATAAATTTTTGCACATCAAAATGCGAAGTATTTCTAAGCGTCTTATCATTCAAATAAATAAAATCATTACGATCAACCTCAGCCGCTAAAACCTTATACTTTTTCTCAAGCTGTTTTTTCAATAAATAAGTTAAAGTAGTACTACCAGCATGCTCCGTTACATTTTTAACACCTACAATTGTTAACTTTTTCTCATCCTTAACAAAACTAGTATCCTTTACTTCTTTATTCTTACTTACCTTACTATCACTTTCCTTATGTTCATCCTTAAAATTAAGTTCTTGATAACTAGCAACATCCTTATAAGTATTAGGATTATCAATTAAAAATTTAACCGCATCAATATCCCGCGTAAAGTTATAAATACCCATTGACACCAAAGCCGATAAATATTTTGGACTATTTACCTCATCAGAATCATCCAAAAGCAAAATAACTTTACTCATATCCATATTTACCGACAACTCTTGCATTGTAGAAATATTTTGATAACCCTCTATAGCCGTTATATCCAAAATCATTTTATTATAAAAGAAGTTACTAAACTGAGCAATTAACTCCTCAGTCGAAAAAACACCTGAAATACTTTTAATAACATCAATATCAATATTACTTAATAAAGATTCATACTTATTTACAACTTTAACATTCATTTTCTTATTCCTTTCTATTGTATCTTTTGCTGTAGTTGATCAGTCGGATTATTTATATCAATCGTCTCACCAGTTGCCCGGTATGTAAGTAAATTACCAATAATAGGCAAATTAAATTTAAAGAAAAACTTAACCTGATACTTGGAACGATTAGGCAATCTATTACCATCAATTTTCGTGCTAACCTTAGCAATACAATAATAATAAAGTGTCCTCGTATCACTAACTAACTCCAAAGAAGCAACTGCCAAATTTTTAGAGCCATACTCACCAACATCACAATAATGCATTGTTGTATAATTATTTTGAACTAAATAATTATTTATCAAAGCCACCGCTCCTGTTTCGCCTTCTTTTACCCCTTCATATTTCTCAATCATCGACAAAGCTTCATTTTTAATTCTAAAAACCTTACTATAATTCAAAGACAAAGACAAAAAAGACACAAAAATAAGCATAAAACCAATAACTAACCCTAAAATCCACGTTGATCCAATCGACTGTCTCATAAACCACCACCCACAATTAACTTCGTATCACCTTGAATTTTAAAATTAAACACATCATGAAAAATAGGCAAATCAAGCTGATAAAAAACTGTAACTCGATAATATATCATTGAAGGAAGTTCACTTGTAATACATCCACTTCCACCACAAGCCGAACTAGCAATAGTACTATGATTTTCAATCCTAGCTATACAAAAAGCCGCATTATTACTACTAGTTTGCTTACCATCTTTTGTATAACCTTGATATGGATAAGTATTACCATTTATTACTACATTATCAGGACAATTTCCCGTAGTTCGATAAGCACTTTCATTTAAATACGAAGCAATATCACATAACACATTATCCTCATTATTAACACACTCAGTTCCAACTTGAATGCCATTATAAGTTTGCAAAGTTTGAATAATTCTATCTTTTACATTGAATGCTTTAGAACGGTTAATCGTAAGAGCCATAAAGCCCGCAAAAAGCAAGATAAAAACAATGACGATTTGGAATAACCACGTCCCGCCTACAGCTTCTCTCATTGTTTATGACTCCTTTCTATTAACCCTTATAAACGCATTCAAATTTCTGTGTTTTACAACCCTTTGTCGTAGGATCAACATCTTCTTTATTACAACATGAAACAGTCTTACAATTAGAAGACGAACACTTATCACATATGGCTTCTGAACAATTAGTTGTTCTATTCATATTATTTCGAATGGAAGGCCACACAGTAAAATAGAAAAAGGCAGCCAATCCAGCTATACCAACAACAACTGCAACAGTCATATTAAGCTCACCAGTTGCCTCCTTCATATTTTAACCTCCT
>CANQYR010000084.1 GCA_947628125.1 uncultured Bacilli bacterium | reverse complement strand
AATAAAAATTGGATTAAAAAAATGAAATCCCTTCTTCTAAAATCAAAAAATGTCCTTGACAAAGGGTACAATTTAAAGCTGGAATGTCTGAAGTAGCTAAGAAATTAATAGATAAAGATATGAATTATGATTTTATTCACGAGATAACTGGATTAAGTATTGACGAGATAAATAAACTATCAAAAGAATTATAAGTTAAAGTAGACTAATAAAAAAACTAGTCTATTTTTTTTGACTAGTTCGTTTAACTTTTTAGCGAAAGTAAAATAAAACGAATATACCTAGGAATAAACAGTAAATTGAAAACTTCCATAATTTGCCTTTTTTTACCCAATCGCTTAGCCACTGATAAGAGAAAAATGTTACAATCATTGCTGTAAATAACCCTACAATGTATGGTAATAAAAGATTTGTTAAGCTATTTGCGGTTAAGTCTAAAACACCTAAGGCCATGGTAGCTGCACTTACAGGAAAATAAAGCATAAATGTATATTTTAAAGATGTTTGTCTAGATAATCCACAAAGTAAGCAACCAACTAGTACAGTACCACTTCTACTTATGCCTGGTAGTAAGGCTATTAATTGCATAAGTCCTATTATTAAAGCATCTTTATAGGTTATGTCTTGATCTTTTTTATTTCCATTGGCATTTCTTACTAAAAATAAGGCTAAGGCAGTTATTAAAAAGGCTATTCCTAATAATTTTAAATTTTCTTGAAATTTATCTACGTTGTCTTTAAATAATATACCACCTATGCCAACAGGTATGCTACCAATAATTATTAATAGGACATATTTAAAAGATGGAGCAAACTTTTTTTTGTTTGTTTCTTCTTTAGTAAATAGGTAACCAAAAAATTCTTTAATTAATTTTATTACTTCTTTACGAAAAATAAGCAATATTGCTAAAAATGAGCCAAAATTGACAAATATTTCAAAATTGATATCATTTAACATATTTGTGTTAAATAAGTTTTTAAATAATACTAAGTGACCACTGCTAGATATAGGAAGAGGTTCAGTTATGCCTTGAATAATTCCTAAGATAATGTATTTTATAAATTCCATTTTTTTCAACTCCATTCTATACTATTATATAATAAAATTTTGTTTTAAGAAATAAAATGTTTTTAGAGGTTTAAGATGAAGAAATTTTTTTGGTATACTTTAAGTGTTTTTTGCAGTGCCTTAGGGTTGTTTTTTATCTTTTTGTATTTAAATTTGTTAGTAATTGGGTATACTTTTTTAGATTATGTTTATTTTATTATTAGGAGGGTTGAATGTTATTTTTTGGTTTTAGGTATTTTAATTTTTATAGGGTTAGTTATTAAAGAAAGGAAAAGATTATGAACTATTATTATGATATTTTAGTTAATTTGCAGGAAGAGTTTTTAGAATTTTATGAATGGGAAAAAGATGATGATATAGTTCCGATTAAAAAAACTTTGGTTTTTAAAGTTAAACATAATGTGTTGTTAGATTTTTTGACTAAAGAAGTTACAGTTAGCAAAGAATTTTTAAATTGTATTATTGGTAAAACGGTTATAAAAAATAGTGATAAGGTGTTTGATGGTTTTTTACTAACAGATTTAAGGACAGCTATTTTTTTGGAAGTTAATGAAGAAGGTAAGGTAATATACCGAAGTAAACTGTTGGTGGAGGATGAAAATAATTTAAATGAGATTGCTCATTCAATGAAGACTAGTTTAATAGATTATCAAGTTGGCATTGATTTGCCAAAACATGTAGAATTAAGAAAAACTTTAATGGAAAAAAGGAAAATAAAAGCTGAGTTAAATAATTTAACATTAAATAAGAATGAGGCTAAGTTAAATTATTTATATTATGAATGGTTTCATGAATTAAGTGATAGTTATGAAAAGGCTTTAAAAAAGATGAAGGAAGAACTAGATTTGTTAAGTAGAAAGAAAATTCATTTAATATCGCATTTGATTATGCTTTCTTATCAGGAAAAATTATGAAAAAAATTCTTTTAGTTATTTTAGTATTTTTTTCTTGTGGTTGTATGAGAAAAGGTGCATCAGAGGCAGTGGTAGATTATTTAAACAAATTTAAAAATCATGATTATGAGGTTATGAAGATATTGGATGAGATATTAACTGATGATGATTTAAGTGAAACAGAAAAAAATTTATACAAAACGGCAATGAAAAGGCAATATACAGATTTGGAATATAAAATATTATTAGAACAATACAATGCTGATTTGGCAACGGTTTTGGTTTCTTTAACTGTTTATGATTTTTTATTTGCTGAAGATTTATCTTTTTATGATAAGTTAAAGAATATGGAAAATTGTGAGAAAAGAATTTTTTATACAGTTAGTTTTGATTGTCAATATGATGAAGGTAAGTGGAAAGTTTTAGGGCCTAGTTATGAAGTTTTGGAAAAGATTCATGGAATTTATGATTATAAAAGTGACTAAAAATCGCTTTTTTTTCATATAGTTTGGTAGGTGAGTTTATGAAATTTTTAGCTTTGCTTGTTTTATTATTTTTACCAGTTACGGCATTAGCGATAAGTGCTAGTGGATATATTTTAATGGATGGGGATTCTAACCGGATTTTAGCGGGAGAAAATATTAATGATGAGCGACTTATTGCGAGTACAACTAAAATTATGACTTGTATTATTGCTTTGGAAAATAAAGATATTAATGATAAGGTTAAGATTGGGAAGGAAGTATTAAAAGCTTATGGTTCGGCTATTTATTTAAGTTTGGATGAAGAAATAACACTTAAGGATTTACTTTATGGTTTAATGCTTAGAAGTGGAAATGATGCGGCTATTGCTATTGCTTATTATGTTAGTGGAAGTATGCAAGATTTTGTAAAAAAGATGAATGAGAAAGCTTATGAATTAAAAATGAGTCATACTACTTTTGTAAATGATCATGGTTTAGAAGAAGATATGGGAGATGGAAATACTTCTACACCTTATGATATGGCTTTGTTAATGAGTTATGCTTTAAAAAACGATACTTTTAGAGAAATTATTGGGACTAAAAATTATACAGCTAAAAGTAGTGGCAAAACGTATGTTTGGAAAAATAAAAATAAGTTATTGTTTACTTATGATAATTTGATTGGGGGAAAAACTGGTTTTACTAAAAAGGCGCGAAGGACTTTAGTTACGGCAGCAAGTAAAAATGGGAAAACAACGATTGTAGTTACTTTAAATGATGGCAATGATTTTGATGATCATAAACAGTTACATGAAAAGGGTTTAAGTTATGATAGGGTATTATTAATTGATGATGAGATTGTGAAAAATTATTTAGGTAGGGATGATGTCATGGTTAATGAACCTTTATATGTTTTGCTAACTAAAAAAGAAGCAGAGAATGTGAAACTTGATTTGCAGGTGAGAGAAGATGAGCAAAAAGAAATAGGTGTTTTAAAGGCAACTTTAAATGATGAGGTTTTAGGTTACCGTAAGATATATAAGGTTGATGATTTTTTAGAAGTACCTAAGAAGGGTTTTTGGGAGAAGTTTTTTGGGTGGTTGTTTAAATGGTAAATAAGATTTGGCTATTATTTATTTTAATTGGTTCGTTTTTTATGATTTTGACTGGTAATGTGGCTAGTTTAAATGAGCAGTTTTTAAAAGGTGGTTTAGATGGTATAAAACTTCTTTGGGATATGATGCCCCTTTTGGTGTTATGGTCAGGGATAATGAATAATGCTCAAGAAAGTGGTCTTTTGGATAAGTTTGCAAATTTAATGAAACCATTTCTTAAAAAGTTGTTTCCTAGTTTGCCTTCTTCTAGTAAGGCTTTGGGTTATATTGCTTCTAATATTGCGGCTAATGGTTTGGGTCTTGGTAGTGCAGCAACACCATTTGGGTTAAAGGCTATGGCTGAGATGCAAAAGGATAATCCTAAACAAGATGAGGCAACACCAGCAATGGTTACTTTTTTGATTTTGAATACGGCGGGTGTGACTATTATTCCTACGACGGTTATTGCGATGCGTAGTATGTATCACAGTGCTAATCCATCAGAGATAATTATAACGGGTGTTTTAGCTACTATTTGTTCTTCAATTGCGGGTTTACTTTTTGATTATTTTAAGAGGCGGAGATTATGACTAATTTTATAGTACCTATATTTGTGATAGCAATTTTACTTTATGCTTTTTTACATAAGACTAATATTTATGATGCTTTTTTAGTGGGAGCTAAGGAAGGACTTTTTACAGTTTTTAATATTGCTCCAGCGGTAATTGCTATGGTTTTTGCGATTAATGT
>CANQYR010000083.1 GCA_947628125.1 uncultured Bacilli bacterium | reverse complement strand
AATCGAGGCATTGCTATTTTAATTTACTTATATCTTTTTTTTTGGTATACTATTTTTAGGATAAAAGGTGATTGTATGAACAGTGATACTAGAGCTATAAATGAACTTAAGATGTTATCAATAGATATGATTAATCGGGCTAAAAGTGGTTCGCCGGGTATTTGTTTAGATATGGCTCCGGCTATTTATACTTTATATACGAAGGTACTTAATATTTTTCCGACTAATCCTAATTTTTTTAATCGTGATCGGGTTATTGTTTCTTCTGCCCATATGGCACCTTTATATTATGCGATGCTTTATATGGCTGGATATGGTTTGAAAAAGGAAGATTTGATGAATTTTAAAAGGTGTGGAAGTGTGACGCCTGGTATTTTAGAGTATGGGACAACTTTTGGTGTTGATAGTTCTTGTGCTTTCGCGGGTGATGGTGTTGGTATAAGTGTTGGTCAAGCTTTAGCAAGGCGTTATATAAATAATCTTATTAAGTATGAAGAAAGTAAGTTTGATATTTTAAATTATAGTGTTTATTGTTTTTGTTCAGATGCTGATATTTATAGTGGTTCAGCGATGGAGGCTTTTGAGTTTGCGGCTTTACAGAATTTGGATAAGTTAGTTTTTATTTATGATTGTAATAATTCGGCTGCTGATGGGCCAATGAATGCTTTTAGTCCTTTAACTTTGGTTAAGAAGTTTACTAGTATTGGTTTTTATGTTGAGCTTGTTAAGGAGTCATCTAATGTAAGGGAGATATTACGTTCTTTAACAAAGTGTAAGAATAGTGGTAAGCCATCAATAATGATTTTACAGATGGTGATAGGTGCGGATTCTTTTAATGCTGGTAAGAGTATTTTACATTCTGGACCTTTATCTTTTGATGATACGGAAAATATTAGGAAAAAGTTAAATTCTTTTTTGGCACCTTTTGAGGTTTCAAAGGATAGTTTGATTAGTATTCAAAATGAGATATCAGAGCGAACTAGTAAACGTTATAGTAAGTGGCTTAGTGAGTATAATAAGCTTAAGGGAAGGATGAACACGACTTTAAGTGAGATTATTAATTTATTAGAAAGTGGGCATACAAGTATTAATTTTGAAAGTGCTAATTACAAAATTAATGATGGTTATCGGGAAAGTATTTTAGATAGTAATTCGAAAATCATGAATTTGATTAGTAATAAGTCACCGCTTTTTTTAGGTGGTTCAGCTGGTTTAGCTTTGACAACGCAGACAATTATTAAGGATGAAGATTTTCAGTCTTCTAAGATGCCTTTGGTTCGGAATATTCGTTTTGGAGTTCGAGAAAGATCGATGGCTAATATTTTAAACGGTCTAGCGTTAAGTGGGCTTCGTGTTTTTGGCAGTACTAAGTTATGTTATTTGGATGAGTGTAAAAGTGGGGTTAGGATGAGCGCTTTTATGAATTTGCCTGTTACGTATGTTTTTACGCATGACTCTATTTATGATAGTAATGATGGGCCAGCAAGGATGTGTAGTGAGCAAATAAATGAGTTAAGAGCAATTCCTAATTTGACTGTTTATCGGCCTGGTGATATTAATGAGGTGATGGGGGCCTGGGAAAATATTTTATTAAGTGGAAAGCCATCAGCTTTGGTTTTGACAAAGAATTCTATTCCTAAGTTGCCGTTTTCTAATAGTAAGGCAGTTAGTAAAGGGGCTTATATAATTAAAAAGGAAGTGCAAAAATTAGATGGCATTATTATTGCTACGGGTAGTGAGGTTGTAAGTGCGATGCAGATTGCTTTTGATTTATATAAGAATGGTTTGGATATTCGGGTTGTTTCAATGCCAAGTATGGAGATATTTCTTTTGATGGGTGAGGAGTATCGGTTAAGTATTTTGCCTAGTGATGTTAAGACAATTGTTATTGAAGCGGGTAATTCTATGGCTTGGCATCGGTTTACTAGTGAGGATATGATTTTAGGTATTAATGATTTTGCTTATAGTGGGGTAGCAATTGAGGTTTTACAGAAGATGGATTTTGATTATGAGTCTTTGAAGTATAAGGTAGAAAGTTTATTAAAATAACTTTTTTTCGACAAAAAAGGCGCATCTAATGGTGTATAGTATACATGAGGTGATTATAGATGCGTCGTTTTTATATTTTTAAAATTAATCCTAGTATGGCTTTGTTATGGAAGAAAAATCCTTATGAGCTTTTTCATACTTTGGAGGTTATTTATTATCATGGGTTTGAGGGGGTAAATATTTCTTTGGCAGGGGAAAATAGTATCATAAGGCCAATTTGTTTGAAGGATATTGATGTTTCTTTGTTTAAGGATTACAAGAATAATTATTTTTATATGAAGTATAAGAATGTTCATAGTATGCATGATGTATATAGGAAGGAAGATACTATTTTATCTTTACATAAGAATTATATTCGGTTAGATACTAATGTTATTAAGCCTTGTTTTTTTAAGAATTTGGTTAATTTAAGTTATTTGTTTGTTTGTGATTTTGAAGAGAAGGATTATTTTTGGTTAGATGCTGGTTTAATGCAGTCGGTTTTTATATAAATTGGTTGGTGTTTTAGTTCTTTTTGAAGAACTTTTTTATTTGTTATTAGTTCGTATAAAAAGGCGGCTTTATAGTCATATTCATATTGCTTGGTTTGGACTATGGGTTTTAGGGGAACTTGTATTTGTTTTTTTATTTTATTTAGATAGTTTTTGCCTTGTTGGTTAAAGCCTAGTATGGTTATATACCTTAATTGTTCTTTAGCGTCATTCTTTTTAAGGCCAAGGAATATATGGTTTAGCATTCTTTTGATTTTGCTTTTGGTGTAACGTTTACAAGTTAGGTTATTTATTAGTTCATCTAATGTGTTAGCTTTTCCTATTTCTTTTTTTAGTTTGTTTTCTATTCCTTCTGTTACTCCTAGGTATTTGTTTAAGTTATCGTTTGTTAAGATGATGGTTTTTAATATTTTAAAGTAGGTTTGGGTATCTATTTTGACAAGGGATTCTTTAGATATTTTAGGAAGGTAAGGCGTTATGTCGATGTTGTTTTCTAGTTTGCATCTTATGTTTTGGGCGCTTAATATAGTCTCATTTTTGGTTAGATCATTAAAGTCGTTGGTGCGTTTGATGACTTCTAGTTGGATTTTGGCTTTTAGTTTTTGGACGGCTTTGGAGTATGATATGCCTAATAGGTCATTGGGTTTTATTTCTTCTTTTAGGAAGTTACTTAATGTTTTGGGGTAACTTAGGCCTTGTTTTAGGCTTTCTTTGATGGTTTGTTTTTCGATTGTTTGGACTTTGGTGGCGAGGTTAGTTAGTTTTTTGATGTCGTTTTGTTCGCTGCCAAAGATTATTTTTTGTACTTTTAGGTGGTTTAGTATTTCGATGGCTTTCATGGCGAATGTGTCTGCTGATTGACTGCCATAGATGACGGGTAAGGATACGACTAGGTCAATTTGATTTTTTAAGGCGATGGTGGTTTTGTCATATTTATCTATTAAACTTATGTCACCTCTTTGAAGAAAGTAGTTGTTTAGGCATAGAATTAAAAGGGAGTCTGGATATTTTTCTTTGATTTTTTTGATGTGATATAGGTGTCCGTTATGGAAGGGGTTATATTCACAGATAAGGCCAATGATTGTCATAGATATTTTCCTTTCTTTGGCAAAGATTGTATCATAGATTGTTTATTTTGACAATTTCAAGTATAATAAGGGTGGTGATTGATATGAATTTGAGTAATTTGCCAATATTTAAGAGGGATATAAATGAGGATGTTGTTATTCCCAGGTCTTATTATGAAAATAGTGATATTAAGGATATTTTACCTTTTAAGTTAACGGGGAAGATTTTTTTGGATGATAATCAAGATTATGTTTTAGAGCTTAAGGCGGATTTGATACTTAAGTTAGAGGATTGTTATACTTTGGATTTGGTTAGTTATCCAATAAGTATTGATATTTCGGAAAAAATAGTAAGTGATAATGAAATATTGGGAGAATTTATCAAAAATGAGCAAAATACTCTTGATATTATTGGGATTTTATGGGAAAATATTGTACTGGAAGTCCCGATAAGTTTTTCAGTTTCAGAGTTTAAAGAGGAATTTCACGATGGCTGGGAAGTTGTTAGGGAAAAAAAGGAAAAGATTGATCCTAGGTGGGCAATTTTATTGGATGAAAAGGAAAAGGAGTGATTTAAATGAAGCTTAATATTCAGTTGTTTGGCGTGCCATTTAGAAGAACTAGTAAGACTAAGAAAAGAATGCGCCGAACTCATTTGAAGAAGGAAGTTGGCGCGATTAGTGC
>CANQYR010000082.1 GCA_947628125.1 uncultured Bacilli bacterium | reverse complement strand
TTGAAGTTTATAAAGCCAAACCAACTGCCACTTTATCTATCACTGATGATAGTGGTGAACATAAAAAATTCACTGTTGATTATGAAGTTAGTGAAGGTGCAAAAGACTTACAAGCTCGCTTAGAATTTAAAGAACTTGGTGAAGGTAAAGAATACCAAACTATTGAAACTAAGAGCTTTAATAATGAAGATGAACTAAGCTTTAGTAAAACAGATGGCATCTATGAAGCTGGTGATTACAGAGTAGTCATAAGTGGGGCTTTTGAAATAAAAGATGGCCTAGAGCATACTAATGATGATATTGGCACATCTACCGAAAGCTACATACCAATAGTAATAAAAACTTTAACCGGCAACATGAATAACCATTATGTTGAAAAGAAAGGTAACGTAAATATAACTTATACATCTGATGCTAATACTAAACTACCAATTAAAAATGTTACCATCACTCCATATGAAAACGTTACAGCAATAGGTAGTCTTGGAAGTGCTAGTGAAGAAGTTACAAAAGAAGCTACAGCAAATAGAGTTACCTTCACCGCACCTGATAAAAATGGTGGCCTTGCTTATCAAGCAACGAAAGTAACATTTGATGTTGATGAAAAATATGGTAAAGAACATGACGTTACAAGCGAAGTAGTTTATGTTGAAGTTTTAAAAACAAAAATAACTGTTGAAAATGTCAGTGCCGAAGAAGATTATGATGGTAAAAAACTAACCATTACCTTCGATGCTATTGATCCTGATTCAATATTATCTGATTGTAGTTCATGTTATGTTAGACTATTTGGTAATAGTAAAATAATGGAAGGTAAAAATGAAGAATTAGGTGAGCAAGAATTAAGTCAAAGTCCAGCTTTCAAAGTTGGAAAAAACACCGTTGTTTATGAAAACTTAGAAGAAAACGTTTACTACACTTTACAAATAATTGCGACCTATGACCGGGATACTGACATGTTAAATGATCTATATGGCGAAGCAAATGAAGGATCTCAAGTTGATCAACATTATGGAAAATTAATTCTTTTCCCACCAATTGATATCGAATTTTCAGAAATGAAAATAGACAAAGATCCATTACATGTTAACGAACAATTTAACTTCTCATTTAAAGCTAACTTTATTAATGAGCTAGCAGATATTGAAGACCTTGAAATTACATCTATAACGTTGCTAACTAATACAATTAATGACTACGAAGTTACCAAAGAAGGCGATGTATATACGGTTAAAAATGTTGAAGCATTCAAAAGAGAAGGCCAGCAAAAAATATACTTCTATTCTGTAATGCTATCTAATAACGAAAAAGTTAGAATTCAAGGACGAGAAGATTTTGCTGTTAATGTTTCCCCAGCTAGTCCAGTTATAAACTTCATGGGTAAAAATAATAATGGACTTTTAAAGCCATATTTAGTAAAATAAGCATGTAATATATATTACATTTAAAAAAATTCTTTGGTCAAAGCATTGAATTTTTTACCAAAAAGACTTTTATGTCTTTTTTCTTTTTGATATAATTTTAATAGGAGGATAACTATGCAAATATATAATACCTTAACTAAAAAAATTGAAGAATTTGTCCCTCATACGAAAGGCAAGGTAACTTTTTATACCTGTGGCCCCACCGTATATCATGATCAGCACATAGGAAACATGCGCAACTACATAGGTCATGATATATTAGACAAATCCCTAAGATATCTAGGCTATGAAGTAAAACGTGTTATGAATATAACCGATGTTGGTCACTTAACCAGCGATTCTGATTCTGGCGAAGATAAAATGGTTAAAAGTGCCAAAGAAAAAAACAAAACCGTTTGGGAAATAGCCAAATATTATACCGATGAATTTTTTAAAGACTTTGCCCTTTTAAATAACCGCAAACCAGATATCATCGCCCCAGCTACCAAGCACATTGATGATTATATTAAAATAATTACAACCTTACTAGATAAAGGCTATGCCTATCAAAGTGGGGGCAACGTCTACTTTGACATCACTAAATTAGATGACTATTACAAACTAACTAATCATAAAATCGATGAAATGGTAATTGGCTCAAGAGAAGGCGTATCATACGATCAAAATAAAAAAAATCAAGGCGATTTTGCTTTATGGTTTACCAAATCAAAATTCGAAGACCAAGATTTAAAATGGGAATCACCCTTTGGCCTTGGCTATCCTGGCTGGCATATTGAATGTTCTGGTATAAGCCTTCATTACTGCGGAAAATACTTAGACATTCATGGTGGGGGAGTTGATAACATCTTTCCTCATCATACCAACGAAATAGCCCAAAGTGAAAGCTACCTAGGCCATGAGTGGTGCCATTATTGGTTTCATAATGAACACTTATTAGATCAAAGTGGCAAAATGAGCAAAAGTAAAGGCGCAACCTTAACTGTTTCTAAATTAAAAGAACAAGGTTATGATCCTATCGCATATCGTTTCATGTGCCTAAATAGCCATTATCGTAAACAAATATTATTTACCTATGAAAACCTAGAAAATGCTTCATCAGCTTATCAAAAATTAAAAAATAAAATAAATAGCTTAAAAAACGAAGGCGAATGTGACCACGAGCAATATATAAAATGGGATAATAAATTCAAAAGCTGCTTAGAAGATGATTTAAACATTCCCAATGCCTTAACAATAATATATGACCTATTAAAAAGTGATGAACAAGATGCCACTAAAATAAAGTTATTAACAAGCTGGGATACCGTCTTATCCTTAGACTTATTTAAAAAAGAAAACATTTCCGAAGAATTTAAACAAGAAATAGAAACACTTATTGCTAAACGAGATGAAGCTAAGAAAAACAAAAACTATCAACTAGCCGATCAAATAAGAGATGAATTAAAACAAAAAGGTGTAATTTTAAAAGATACCAAAGAAAAAACTATTTACGAAATACAATAGTTTTTTTTTAATAAAAATAAGCTTTATTGGTATATTAATATATAGGTGATATTATGCCAAATATTCATAGCAACATTTCCTTTGCCCTAGTAAACATACCCGTTACTTTAACGCCCATCATCAAAAACAATGATACAACTTTTAACCAACTTCATAAAAAATGTGAAAATAGAATAAAATACCTTAAATATTGTCCTCATTGCCAAAAAAACGTTAAAGAAAATGAAATAATTAAAGGCTACCAATATGAAAAAGAAAAATACATAACCTTTGAAAAAGAAGAATTAAACAAACTTAAGCTGTCAAACGAAAAAGAAATAGAAATCATATCCTTTATCTCTTTAGATGAAATTGATCCCATTTATTATGAAAAAAGCTACCTTTTAAAAGCCGATAATAAACCCAAATCCTATTACCTTTTTTGTGAAGCTTTAAAAAAAACCAAAAAAGTTGCCCTTGCCAAAACTATTATTTCCACCAAATTTTATTATTGTCTTTTAAGACTCACTAAATATGGCATTATTCTAACAACCCTTTACTTTGCTGAAGAAATTAAACTTGATGAAAAGTATGCCACAAGTAAAAGTAATACTAAAGAACTAGACCTTGCCATAAAAATAATAAACACCTTACAAGGAAAATTTGAACCCGAAAAATATCAAGATGAATACCAAAAAAGAATAAAAGATGCCATCAAAGCTAAATTAAAAGGTCAAAAAATTAAAACACCAAAAAGCCAAACCGTTAAAATAAACAACTTATTAGAAGCTTTAGAAAAAAGCTTAAAGGCCCAAAAATGAATTTATATCAAAATAAAAATTGGACGCCCATGCTTCTAGGGGAAATACAAAAACCATTTGATGACCAAAACTATTTATTTGAAATAAAATTTGATGGCATAAGAGCCATAATATATGCAAGTCCTAAAAAATTAATAATCTTAAATAGACATGCCAAAGAAATAACTAAAAACTATCCTGAATTACAAACCATCAAAAAACTAGTAAAGAAAAACGTTATCTTTGATGGGGAAATAACCTGCTTTCAAAATAATCTACCATCTTTTTCATTAATCCAAAAAAGATCGAAACTAATAAATACTAGCCAAATACTAAACGAAGCCAAAACAAACCCCGTAGTATTCATGTGCTTTGACATACTATATGAAAATAAAAACCTTATAAACTTACCATTAATAAAAAGAAAAGAAATACTAAGTAACTATAAAGAAAATAATAACTTCCAAAAAGTTTTTTACATTCTTGAAAAAGGCCAAATCTTATTTAAAGAAATAAAAAAACTAAACCTCGAAGGAATAGTAGCTAAAAATATCCATGAACCATATCAAATAAACCAAAGAAGCTCAAGCTGGCTTAAAATAAAAAA
>CANQYR010000081.1 GCA_947628125.1 uncultured Bacilli bacterium | reverse complement strand
GCCGCATGATCCATTCCTGGTAACCATAAAGTATCATAACCCTGCATCCTTTTAAACCGAATTAAAATATCCTGCAAAGTAACATCCAAAGCATGACCTAAATGCAATTTTCCCGTAACATTAGGTGGCGGTATTACAATTGAATAAGGCTTACCCTTACTTTGACCACAATTAAAATAACCATTCTTAAGCCACATATCATAATACTTTTCTGTTTCCAAATGATTATATTTTTTTTCTAACATCATACTCATCTACTTTCTAAATAAAAAAGATGATAAAGAAGTCATTTAAGACGAATACCATCATTTTATTATTAAACAATTACTTCCTCATATGTAATTAATATTTTATAAAAATATCACCCAAAATGCAAGAGTTAACTTTCCCTATCTTCTTCATTAGTATTAGAAGATAATTCAGTAGTCTTACATTCTGTCTCATACATTTCCTTACTAATTGTATGATTATTTTTATAATACTTACCATCTTCCTCTTTACAATTACAATTTTTAATATATTCCTCTTGTGTTTTTAAAACCTCACCATTAATGCCATAATATACATCCTTAATTTTTCGGCACGCCTTAAGTGCATTTTGCTGAGCCTTAATATCAAATTTTTCTGTAGTATAATTACCATTTTTCTGACCAATCTTAACATAAATGTAATTCTTATCATAACTAACTTCAAAAGCCTTTACAGAAGTATTTATATAACTATCTAATACCAAAGTAACATTATCAATTAAAGGTTCTTCATCACCATAAGCAAAAATCCTTAACTTTTTACTATCTTCATCATTATATACAGCCGCATAATAATCTTCATAAAGCTCAATATAAACATAACCATTTTGGTCGCCATTTTCCTTAAAGCCCGCCATATAATATTGATTATCCTTTATATACTTCAAATGATCATTTTTATAATCAACAATCTCACCAGCAATAGAATTTGTTAAAACCTTGCCCCCAATATCAACCAAATAGTTACCATCATCTTTTTCAACTGCTAAATAATCGCCTAACTTTTTAATATTCTTATTTTCAAAAGCAATTTGTACCTCAACATTATCCTTCGTAATTTTAGCTAAACCATAACTACCCGTCCGATCTGATTGAGCAACATAATATATTGGCCCATCATTAACATGCGCAAGCTTATCTAATTTAGAATACTGCCCCGCATCAACACCTGTATACCATGCCTTAGTTGATGATTCTTTTAAATCATATAACACGATCGAATTATCGCCATCTTTCAAAAATACATAACGATCAAAGAAAATAGGTAAAATTCCTAACGAATCAGAAACATCTTTTTCCTTCTCATTTCCTTTTGTTTGAACAAAACTAGACTCCTTAGCTACTGTACATTGATTAAACGCGACAGAAGAATTATCTACCACATTTTTATTATTACAAACATAAGTACCTAAAAGGGTATTTTTTTCTTCATCTTGGTATATATATATCTTACCAGAAAAATAACTTAAATAAGCCATACTAGAAGAAATAATACCTTCTTGTAAATTTAAAGGAACTGACTCATAATCATTTGTATCGCTACCATAAATTGTAAATATTAAATCCTTATCATACAAATTGGCCTCAAAAGCCATCTTAGTACTAACAAGCTTTTTATTTTTATAAGTTGCCACCGCATTATAATTATCATTTTTAAGATTAATACCATCCATATTCATAGCATTTTTATTATAATCAGTTACATACAACTTTAAGTCTCTTGCAAAAACAACATAATTATCTAAAAGTAAAGCATAATCACCACTACCAATATTTTTATTATTGTAATCATATACAATATACTCGCCTAAAGAATTACGAGTCTTAAAAGCTTTAGCATTAGCCCCCACTATAGAGTCATTAACAGCCTTACTTTTCGTGCTATTATTGTCATCAATTAAATAATAACTACCATCTTTAGAAACAGAAATAAAATCTAAATCTTTATCATTAGAAAATAAACTCATACTATCATATTCAAAAGGCACTTGTTCATTTACATTTTCCCTATCAAAAGTAACAAGACCATATAAATTATCAGTATTTTTTAATACTAAGCCATCTTCTAAAACATCATATGTCTTTAATTGTAAATAACTATCAATTACCTTACTATCAGAAATATCATAAAGCTTTACAATTTCATCTTTTTCACTTTTATTGTCAAATATAAAGACAAACCGATCTTTATATATTTTGCTTCTAACTTTAATTTCTATGCCATCTTCATCAACTTTTTTAATGTCGTCAATTTCATCATCATTGTTATAGTAAGCAACATAACATTTATTTTCATCTTTATTTTCACATTCATAACTACCAAGTTCTTCTTCATCATCTAAAAATGTCAAAACTCCATTTTCATATCGGTAGTTATCCTCTTCCACAATAACATCAGGAATATCACTTATAACTGTCTTAGGCTTACGTACTAAGAAAAATGTTCCCACCCCGCCTAAAACAAGAACTAAAACAAGCGAAACAATGATAATAATTTTCTTTTGTTTAGATAGTTTAGACCATTTTTCTTTAAAATCAAATTTTTTCTTTTTTTTCTTTTCTGGTTCTAAAATAACCGTATCATCAGGAAGAACTAAACGTTCAACCTCATCTTGAAACTGCAAATCAGATTCTTCCATATTTTGATCCATATTGCTTTGTAAATTATTCAAAGCTTCATCAGTTAAATCCTCTAAATTAATAACTTCTTTTGTATCCTCATCAAAATGTCCAAATTGGTTATCCATTTTTCACACTCTCCTACTATAACATATTATACCAAGATAAAATTTAATAATCAACCCATTTTAACACACCAAAACAAAATGCCAAAATAAGCAAAAAACTTAGCAAAAACTAAGTTTCTAAGACAAAGGGATTACCTACTGAACCATAAGTTGGATCATCATTGGATTTTATTTTAACATTACTTTTTAGATATAATGTGGGACGAATAGCTTGATCATTGGAAGCAATGCAACTGGTCACACTACCGCTAGAGTATATGCAAAACACAGTATAAGCAGACGACAAAGTAGGCACTGGGGTCATTGTCCATTGATGAACACTTGTTAACCAATCATTTGTCGCACAACTATCACTATTATAATTGTTCATTGATTTTTTTAAACATACATCTCTTACATCACCACCCACTGCATACCCATAATCACTTGGGTACATTAAACCTACTTTGCCGGTCCATGTTGTTGTTCTGTTTACTTTATCATTACAATAAGTGCTTCCATTTGCCGAACATAGTTCTTTTCCATTATGGCTACTTCGCTCTGCCTCATACATATATTTGGTGGTTGTTAAACCTGGAATATATGATGCCATTGTTCCCGTATTCCATTTTATGTTCTCTATCATGCTTCTTGCTTCATCCATTATTCCTATATTTGCCCAATCTGGACAAGGCTTTGTAGAATCAGCAGTACTTTCATAACATTTATTTGTTCCTGTCCGTCTATATAAATATTCATCATTTAACACTTTTTCTATATCGGCATCACTCCACTCATTAACTCCATTACCACTATTTGTATATGCATCTGAACTATCCCACGAATAATAATTTTCAAATATATCTCTTATTATTTTTATATGCGTTCCATTTGTTTCTTTATTTTTTCCATCTTCACTTACCTCAGTTATATTATTCATTACTCCGATGATGCGCCAGGTCTCACAGGTCTCATCATTTGCTTCCACTCCATCTTGACAATTAAAATACACATAATTATTTGGTGTGGCACTAATATATCTTAAATTTGCATCATCCGTATCATCATAAGCAAAATTAGTTTTATCATTATCTGATTTTTTTGCTAAATAACATGAACCACTTTCCTCACCCGCTAATGTACATATTTTTTCGGTTTTACTACCAAAATACAAACTGCAACTGGTTTTTGTTTTAGTTAAGTTACTAATTGTAACGTTCCAATTTTTATTACTCCATTCTATTACAGCATCATTTGTACATTCTGCTTTAATAAATACAAGACCTTCTTCATTATTTTTTACTGGCATTGTATCTATTTTTTGATCACCATTATAAAAAGCAAATTCTATGTCACCACTTCCACCAGCAATTTTTAGTTTGCCATTTATTATTTTAAATGTTGCTTTCATTTGATAGTTAGCATAACTTTGATAAATTGTTGTTCCTATAAATATAAGACATATGCAAGCTAAAACAAAAGAAATAATTTTGCTTTTTCTTAATTCTTTATTTTCATATTTTTTAAGTTTCATATAGGTCACATCCTATTTTTACTTATAACACTCTACCCCCCCC
>CANQYR010000080.1 GCA_947628125.1 uncultured Bacilli bacterium | reverse complement strand
GTTAACATGAAAAAAATAATAAGCCTTATATTTCTTATGGGAATAATTTTTTTAACCAGTGGTTGCTTTGATTGGAATAACTTAGAAAACGCTAGCATATACACAACAACATACCCAATTAAATACCTAGTCGAAACACTATACACCAACTACAAAGACCTAAACTCCATCTATCCTAATGGAGCCGATGTAAACACCTATGAACTTACAGCCAAACAAATAAAAGACTACAGCAAAGCCACATTATTTATTTACAATGGCACGACAAGTGAAAAACAAGTTGCCAAAGCCTTCATAAATAAAAACAAACAAATGAAAATAATCGACGTTGCCCATGGCCTTAAAATAAACTATGGCACCGAAGAACTATGGCTAAGCCCTAGTAATTACCTCATGCTAGCTACCAACTTTAAAGATAACCTAGAAAACTTAGTAGATAGTAAATATATAAGCGAAGAAATAGAAACCAAATATAAAAATTTAGAAGAAACTCTATCAATCATGGATGCTGAAATAAGAAAAATTGCCACCAATGCTAAAGGCGCTAATAAAAACACCCTAGTTGTAACCAAAAAAGTATTTAAATTCCTAGAAAACTATGGTTTTACAATCGTCTGCTTAGAAGACTATGCCGAAAACTCAGCTGACCTAGGCACACTAAAAAACAACTTCAAAACTGGAACCTATAAATACCTTCTTAAAGCCTCCGATGAAATAGAAAACGAAAACATAAAAGACCTCCAAACCAAATACAACGCCCAAATAATAAACGTTGAAATGATGAACACTCTAACAGATGCAGAAGTAGCAAACAAAGACACCTACTTAACCATCATGAACGACTTTATAGCCAATTTAAAAACCATTACAACAACGTAATGGCTTTTTTATGACTTCGATGATACACAACAAAGAATATCAATAAATAAAATAAAAAAGAAAAAAAGAAGTAAAAGCCGCATTTAAATCACCTACTATAGTATATGCTCCAGCACTCCTTTTTTAACCAAAACAATTAAAAACAAAACCAAACTACCCGATGTATCAATCAAAACATCAATAAAACTAGCACTTCTTTCTAAAATAAACAACTGATGTACCTCATCAAAAACAGCATAGAAAAAGCAAAACAATAAACAAAAAAGCAATAACTTGAAACTGTAAGAATAACTACAGCGAAAATAATTGTAAAATAAACCAAACAGAATAAAAAATTCACTAAAATGAGCCAACTTTCTTACAAAAAACGTAGACAAATCAAAAGGCAAATAACTATTCAAAAAATTCAAAACCAAAGAAGAAGAAGCACTACTATCGCCTCCTTTTTGCCCCGAAAAAAAGAAAATTAAACCCATCCACAATAAAAGAAGCAAAAGATATAAAAGCTTCTTACTCACTAGGCGTTTGCAAAACTTCATTTAACTTCTCTATTGCCTCATCTACAGTCTCAAAATTAGGCTCCATAACATATAAATTTTGATTAGGATAACTATAAGTTGGCAAATTATTACCCTTACCATCAACATTAAACGACTTTATATGCCATGATCGCATATCATTTAACTGCATCTTAACCAAACTTGTAATCTCATCCGTCGTCAAATTAGTCTGAAAAGTACCATCCAAAGCATTCAAAATATTATTATAATTATTAATCAAAGCACTGGAAGAAGTAATCTTATCAATAATCTTACTAATAACCTGCTCCTGGTTTTCCCCACGATGCCGATCACCTGTTGAATAAGCATGCCGTTCCCTTGCAAAAGCAAGCGCACAAACACCACCAACATTATTACTACCAGGATAAAAAACACAACTTCTATTTGTCCAACAAGAAAAACTATAATCAACATCCGAATCAATAGTAATGCCATCTATCGCATCAACTAAATTAACCACTGCATTAAAATTAACCCGCAAATAATAAGGGATCTCAATCTCTAATAAATCCTCAATCGTCTGCATTGAAAGCTCAATTCCTCCAATCGTACCCGAATGCGTAAGCTTATCCTTTAACCCACTAGTTCCATGCACCTGCACATAATAATCTCTTGGAATATGAATCATTAATATATCTCTTGTATTTGGATTAACCGCCAAAATAATATTAACATCACTTAAACTTCTTGATGGCAAATAACTACTACGCGTATCAATACCACTTAAATATAAAACAAATGGATCTTTGGTAACATTAATACCCGTATCATTTTGCTCAAGCTCAACCGTAATCGTTATCGTATCTAACACCCGAACATTATCCTCAAAATCCTCATAAGCATCTCGCATCGCATCATAATTACCCGAATTCACAATCGCAATTAAATCCGTATTTTCCTTAACACTTAAAAGCAAATCCACCACATTATCAACATAAGAAATATCAACATTTACCTTCTTCTTTATTGCATTTTCATAAGTTGTACTATCCATATCTAAAACCGTTTCCACACTCTTATTATTAATATCATCCAAACTTTGATAAACCGAATTTTTATTTACCACAATATTATAAATATTAGTCTCAAAATGCGCCCCTAAATTTTCCCGTAAAAAAGTTATCGTATCATTAATTTGATAAATAGCATAGCCAAACACAACTAAAAATAAACAAGCCACAATATCAATAACAACTAAAACACTTTTCCGAGTATTCTTCTTAAAAACTAATAAACCTTGTACAGCTAAAATCAAAAACAAAACCGCGACAACCATTAAAAAATATTTAACTGGCAAAATATTTGCATCAAATATAAAATAGCCTAAAATAAAAAACAAAATAATTGATAAAATCCATATAGCCTTACTAACCTTAACTAGCATCAAACTCTTCTTTTTTCTCTTTCTTGCTTGCATTATTAACCTCTTTTCTACAAGATTATACCATAAACCTTCAAAATTTAAAAGAATGTGTTATAAGTCATTAGGCATAAGTGTCAAAACCGAATATTCCTTCAAAGAAAACTTGGAAAAAACATCTTTAATATCCTTCATCTTAATTTTTTCTAGTAACTCCTTTTCATTATCAATAAGCTTACCTTCATATATCAAAGAATTACTAATAAAAGCATTTACATCTTCTAAATTTTCATAACCTAATACCAAAGCCGCCAACGCCGACTTTTTCTTTCTTTCCACATCATCTTTAAGTATATCCATATGCTTTAACTTATCTAAAATAATTTTCTCAATCTCCAAAGGATAATTCGTCCGACAACCAATCTCAATAATCAAATAATCATACATCTTATACACACTGTAAAAAAGCTGAGACAATAACCCCTTCTCAATTAGATCCTCCTTAAAATAAGAAGTACTATCAAAATTAGAAGTTAAAATAAGCTGCCATATATTAATAAGCATATAATCATCGTAATCCTTAAATAAACTAAGCGGTAATTTAATAGCCGTGATAACCTCTGGCATTTTAACATTAGTTTTAACCGTGCTTTTCCTAATATTTACCCGCTTACCTTCATGATAATTTAATAACTTAGGCCTTTTATACTCCTTAAAAGTAAACTTTTTAAAATAATTTTTAACCGTCTTTAAAACATCATAAAAAGAAACATTACCAGTTAAAACCAAAGCCATATTAGAAGGATGATAAAAAGCCTCATATAATAACTTAACCTCCTCTAAAGTTATATTACTAATATCATCCTTATTTCCCCCTAAATCACTATTATTAGGATACTTTTTAAACAACATATTATTAAGCGTAAAAAAAGAAATAACATTAGGATTATCAAGCCGCATCCGCATTTCCTCTATAATAGGCGTTCTTTCATGCTCAATCTCCTCTAAAGTAAACTCTTTCTCAAATATTGCCTTTAATAAAAGCAAAACATTTTCCTCTAAGTTATTTGTTCCCGCAAACTCATAAACCGTTGCCAAAGTACTCGTATGCGCATTACTATAACTTCCAAGTCGATTAAACTTCGAAAGCAAAGGCTCATCACCCTCACACATAACATGCTCTAAATAATGAGCTGATCCCCTATTAACCTTATACTTTTTATTTTTATAAGTAAAATCAACACCATCAGCCCCATAAAAAACATTTAACATTCCTTCAAAAGAATGTGCCTTCTTATCTTCCCAAACATATATCTCAAAACCATTATCTAACTTCTCATAAAAAATAGTTTCATAAACACCTTTCATCTTAATTTCCTTCATCACTTGCCTCCTTCAAAACATAAGTAAGACTCTGCCTCATCTTCCGTGCAAAATTTTTAACATCTGCTAAAGTAACCTTCTCAATTAACTTTTTCTTCTCATCCAAAGAAGGCCGACCGAAAAATAAATGTAAAAAATAACTCTGCAAAATATAATCAGCATCATCCTCACCCATAACAATGCTTGATATGATTTTTCCCTTTTG
>CANQYR010000079.1 GCA_947628125.1 uncultured Bacilli bacterium | reverse complement strand
CCAATATACAAAATCCTAATTATCTTAGCAATTTTAATTATTAGCCTTTATGTTTGGATGCGCTTTATAGAGCCAAGCCTTCTCATAGTGGAAGATTACACACTAACAAACCCCAAAATCCCCAAATCATTTGAAGGCTTTACCATCGTTCAATTCTCAGACATTCACTTCGGTCGAACAACAAACGAAAAACAACTAAACCAAGTAGTAAAAAAAATAAACGAATGCAAACCAGACCTAGTATTATTCTCTGGTGATCTATTTGACCCTTACATTAATCTATCAGAAAACAACATAAACTATTTAAAAGATACCTTAAAAAGCATAAATGCCTCCATTAAAAAATATGCCGTTTTAGGGGACTATGACTTTGACCAAAAAGAACTATTTAACGAAATATTAACTACTGCTGGTTTTGAAATATTAAACGGCCAAAACCAAGCCATATACTATAAAGATAACACCCCAATATACATAAATGGCATCCCATCCATAACCAAACAAGAAACTGATCTAAAAGATGCCTTTAAAAAAGAAACAGATTCCGTTCAACTATTTCTAAGCCATGAACCAGCCATCATAAATAAAATAAACCAAAACGCCGATTTTATCTTCGCTGGCCACACATTAGGCGGTTTAATAAGATTACCATTCTTTAAAGGCTTAAAAAAAGGACCAAACTTTTCTGATTATGATGACAAAAAAAACATTATTAATAACACAACCCTATTCATATCTAGAGGCATTGGTACCCAAGATATATCACTAAGATTTCTAAACTTACCATCAATATCCTGTTTTAGAATAAAAACCAGTTAAAAAAGCAATCATTTTGCTTTTTTTTTAAACAAAAAAAATGTATATAATTTCTTATATACACTATGGATTAAATAAATCTTCTACATCACTTTCTTCAACTTGAGAAGTTATATTAGTTAAATAAAACTTATACTCATCATAATCAACTAGCTCCTCAATATTATCAGATTTTGTTGGTAAATAAAAACTCTCATCAAACGCTTCTTCCATATCCAAAACTATAACATTTTCAGAAGCAACTGGCGTTCCATCCTTAAAATAAACAAGTGTTCCTTCAACAACGCCAAGAGTTGAACCAGAAGTATTACGTAAACTTACATTCAAAACATCTTCCTCTTCAAAATCAACACTATAAGAAATAGTACCATAAAAAGCTGTATCGTCAACTACACTTTCCGTGCCATCAGTTGTTGCCTCAACCTTATAATCATCAGGCATATATACATTAAAATTATCATCAGTTGGCAACATAACAGAAACATACTTCTCATCTTTACTTCTTAAATCAGTAATAAGTTGAGTAACAGTTTCCTTCTCATTTTCCTTATTAGTATAAGAAACATTAACATTTAAAGCACTAATATAATCATCACTAACATTCGTAACTTTCAAAATCAAATCTTCCGAATTCAAAGCTCGAAAAGACTCAACCTTAACCGAATCAATAGCACTTATATCAACGCCATCTACGCCTTCTTCTTTTTTACCACACCCACTTAAACAACACAAAGCAAAAAGACACATTGTAACTTTTAACCATTTTTTCATTATTTCCCTCATTTCTATTTTCAACAACATAATCATAACATATTTTTATTAAAATTAAAAACCTTTTATTAAACTTTCACACATTTTTTAAAAAACATAAACAATTAAAATTGATCATCCATTAGAAAATCAAAAATATTAAGATGTTTAATATCTTTTCGCGAATAATCCACCTTATTTTTTGGTTGAATTGGAAAAACTTTTCTAAATAAAAAGAAGCATCTTCCTACTTCTTTTCAATTTTTTCTTTGCCACCCATATAAGGCCTTAACACCTCAGGAATCAAAACAGACCCATCCTCTTGATAATTGTTTTCCAAAAAAGCAATTAACATCCTAGGAGGTGCAATGACAGTATTATTTAAAGTATGAACAAACTTCTTTTCCCCATTTTCACTTTTATAACGAATCTTAAGCCGCCTTGCCTGGGCATCCGTCAAATTTGAACAAGAACAAACCTCAAAATAAGATTTTTGCCTTGGACTCCAAGCCTCAATATCACAAGAACGATACTTCAAATCCGCTAAATCACCAGAACAACAAACAAGCTTACGAACTGGAATATTTAAACTATTAAACAACTCCACTGAAAAACGCCACATCATATCATACCATTTTTCTGAATCAGTTTCCTTACACAAAACAACCATCTCTTGCTTCTCAAACTGATGAATACGATAAACACCACGCTCCTCAATACCATGCGCCCCAACTTCCTTACGAAAACAAGGCGAATAAGAAGTCATTTTAATTGGCAAATCACTTTCCTTTAAAATTTGATCTTTAAATTTAGCAATCATAGAATGCTCACTTGTTCCAATCAAATACAAATCTTGATTCTCAATCTTATACATCATATTTTCTTGCTCTTCAAAAGACATAACGCCCTTTACCGCATCCCCATGAATCATAAAAGGTGGAATACAATAAACAAAGCCCTTATCAATCATAAAATCCCTAGCATACGCTAAAACAGCTGAATGAAGCCGCGCAATATCACCCATTAAATAATAAAAACCATTTCCACTAACCTTACCAGCAGCTTCCTTATCTAAACCATTAAAACTAGCCATAATATCAGCATGATAGGGTATTTCATAAGAAAAAACTTTTGGCTTTCCAAACACTTCCTCACAAACATTTTCCTTATCACTTTTACCAATTGGCACATCAGAAGCTATAATATTAGGAATAACCATCATTCTCTTATTTATTTCAACTTCTAAATTTTTTTCCTTTTCCTCTAACTTAGGAATATTTGCTTTAATACTTGCAACCTCTTTTTTAATTTTATTTGCCTCATCAATATTCTTATTAGCCATTAAAATACCAATTTCTTTACTTAAAGAATTAATTCTACCTCGCTCTTCATCAGCTTTCATTTTAGTTTCCCTGTACTCTTTATCTAATTCATATACCTCATCAACTAAAACTAACTTCTCATCTTGAAACTTCTTCTTAATATTTTCTTTTACCAAATCTTTATTATTTCTAATTAAATCAATACTTATCATTACCATTAATCCTTTCTAAGATTAAAAACTCTTGCTTTTAATTTCTAACTCTAATTTCTTAATAAAATCATCAATACTTACCGTAATAGTCTCATCACTTTTATACCTTCGATAACTAACAGTTTCTGCTTCCTTTTCCTTTCCCCCCAAAACTAAAGTATAACAAATCTTCTTAAGCCTTGAATCACGCATCTTATAACCAACCTTTTCATTACGATCATCCAAACTAACCCGAATATTTTTATCTTTCAATAATTTATACACTTTTAAAGCATAATCCAAATGAAACTCATTATTTACCGGAATAATATTTACCTGAATAGGACTAAGCCATAAAGGAAAAGCCCCCTTGTACTCCTCAGTAATATACGCGATAAAACGATCCAAAGACCCTAGTATAGCCCGGTGAATAACAACCGGGGTTTTCTTACTACCATCCTTATCAACATAAGACAAATTAAACTTCATTGGTAAACAAAAATCTAGCTGACAAGTAGACAAAGTATATTCAATACCAACCGCTGGCTTAACTTGCACATCAAGTTTAGGACCATAAAAAGCTGCCTCACCAATCTTCTCTGTATAAGAAATACCATAAAGATCCAAAATAGACTTCAAAGTACTCTCAGCTTTTTCCCACATCAAATCATCAGGATAATACTTAACCTTATCCAAAGGATCTCTTAAAGACAACTCAAAATGATAATTCTTAATATTAAGCTCTTTATAAACATCCATTATCAAATCAACAACACTCTTTATCTCATCCCCAATTTGCTCCATTGTAACAAATAAATGAGCATCATTTTGACAAAAAGACCTCGTTCTTTCAATCCCTTTCAAAGCCCCACTAGCTTCAAACCGAAAATCCCTTGCCACTTCCCCAATTCTAATAGGTAAATCCCGGTAAGAATGCATCTCATTAGCATAAATCATCATATGATGTGGACAATTCATAGGTCTTAAAACAAACTCTTCATCCTCAACCTTCATCATCGGAAACATATTTTCCTTATAATGATCCCAATGTCCAGACGTTTTATAAAGCATAACATTACCCAAAGGTGGCGTTAAAACATGCTGATAATTTAACTTTTTCTCTTTATCCTTTATATAATTTTCTAACTCTTCCCAAATTATATAACCATTAGGTAAATACATAGGAAGTCCCTTACCAACTAAATCATTAAAAGCAAATAACCCTAAATCTTTCCCAATTTTTCGATGATCTCTTTCCTTAGCCTCTTCTAATTCCTGCAAATAACTCTTCAAATCATCCTCATTACTAAAACAAATTCCATATATTCTTTGTAAAGGCTTATTCTTCGAATCCCCCTTATAATAAGAACCCGAAACCTTTAATAACTTAAAATATTTGCACTCCTTAACATTAGAAACATGAGGCCCCCTGCACAAATCAACAAAACCACCTTGATA
>CANQYR010000078.1 GCA_947628125.1 uncultured Bacilli bacterium | reverse complement strand
TGTTAAGAAGGAAAAGAAGAAGAAGATGTTTCCTGGTTATGTTTTAGTTGAGATGATTATGAGTGATGAGGCTTGGTATGTAGTTAGAAATACGCCGGGTGTTACTGGGTTTATTGGTTCTTCTGGTAAGGGTGCTAAGCCAACGCCTCTTTTACCTAAGGAGATTGATCGGATACTAGTTAATATTGGTCTTAGCCGGATGGATATTGAGTCAGAGATGGCTGTTGGTGATGAGGTTATGATTGTTGATGGACCATTTAAGGATATGAAGGGTAAGGTATTTAGTATTGATTTAGAGAATAATCGTTTGTTAGTTAATATTGATTTATTTGGGCAGGAGACGCAGGTTGAGGTTGAGTTGTTCCAGGTTAACAAGTTATAGTTGTTATTTTGCCTTGAATTTTGTGTGATTTTATGCTAATATCTTAATTGCATTTACATATATTTTTGTTGTAAGGCAATAAAGTGGAGGGGAGATGCGGACGCCCATACCACTTACACGTAAATTACATTGAAAGGAGTGAGTTTTCGTGGCTAAAGAAGTCGTTAAGAAAATCAAGTTACAAATTGCAGCTGGTAAGGCTAATCCAGCACCACCTGTTGGTACGGTTTTAGGCCCTGCTGGTATTAATATTCAGGATTTTTGTCAGAAGTTTAATGACGCTACTAAGGACAAGATGGGCGATGTGATTCCATGTGAGATATCTATTTATGATGATCGTTCTTTTGATTTTGTTTTAAAGACTCCACCTGCTGCTTTTTTACTTAAGAAGGTTGCGCATATTAATAAGGGAAGCAAGAAGGGAGCTAATGAGGTAGTAGCGACAATTAGTAAGGATGATTTAAAGTCGATTGCTAGTTTGAAGATGAATGATTTGAATGCTAATGATCTTGAAGGGGCAATGAACATTATTGAAGGTACTGCTAGAAATATGGGAATTGCTGTTAAAGGCGTTAATGATGAAGAGATGCAAGAGCAGGCTAAGGAGGCTTTAAAGGAAGAGGCTGAAAGAGAAAAGCGTGAAGAAGAGCTTGAAAAGATGGAAGCCGAAGCTAAGGAAGCTGTTGTGTCTGATGTTCCATTAGTAGAAGAAGAAAAAAGTGAAGAGTAAGTCCGTAATTAACCACAGTTAGGAGGATAAGATGAAAAAGTTTGGTCGTAAATATGTGGAAGCTATGAAGCTTGTTGATAAGAATAAACTTTATAGCGTTGAAGAGGCAATTGCTCTTGTTAAGAAGACAAATGTTGTTAAGTTTGATGGAGCAGTTGATTTTGCTATTAAGTTGAATATTGATCCTAAGAAGGCTGATCAACAACTTAGAGGTTCTTTGGTTTTACCAAATGGTACTGGTAAGTCTAAGCGTATTTTAGTTATTGCTAAGGGTGCTTTGGCTGATGCTGCTCGTAGTGCGGGTGCTATGTATGTTGGTGATCAAGATATGATTGATAAGATTGCTAAGGAGAATTGGTTTGATTTTGATGTTATTGTAGCTACGCCTGATATGATGGGTGAGTTAGGTAAGATTGGTAAGCTTTTAGGACCTAAGGGTTTGATGCCTAATCCAAAGACTAATACGGTAACTACTAATGTAGTTAAGGCTATTGAGGATATTAATAAGGGTATGCTTACTTTTAGAACTGATTCTTATGGTAATATTCATGGGATGATTGGTAAGGTATCTTTTGATGAGGCTAAGTTAAAGGAAAATTTAGAGTATGTTGTTAGTAGTATTTTAAAGATGAAGCCTTTAAGTGTCAAAGGAAAGTTTATAACTAATATTTCTATTTCAACGACTATGGGTCCAGGAATTAAAGTTGATCAAAATTCTTTTGACAAATAGGATAAAATAAGTTAAAATATCGTTTAGAAAAGTTTTAAACCTTAAGACAGCAAGGGATTTTAATGTCATAAGTCTTGCCGAGGGATTTACAAATACTTTTGTTTTTGTCAATCTTTCGTCTTAGGATTGACTTTTTTAATTAAGCAAAGGAGGATAGTTGATGGCCAGTTCAAAAATTATTGAAGAAAAGAAACAGATTGTTAAGGAAATTACTTCTAATATTAAAGACAGTGAATCGGTTATTTTATTTCAATATCAAGGTCTTACGGTAGCTGAGTTAAGTGAGCTTAGAAAAGCGCTTCGTGATGTTGATGCTTCTATTAAGGTGTATAAAAATACTTTGTTAAAGCGGGCTTTGGATGATTTGAATATTAGTTTTGATGGCTTTTTAGAGGGTCCTAATGCAATTTTGTTTGGCAAGAATTTATTGGAACCGATTAAGGTTATTTCTGAGTTTGCTAAGAATCATGAGAAGTTATTGCTTCGTGTTGGTATTATAAGTGGTTCGGTAGCAGATTTAGATACAATTAAAGAATATGCTTCTATTCCGTCAAGAGATGGTTTACTTACTATGCTTGCTGCTGGTATGATGGAGCATGTTAGAAACTTATCTATTGCGCTTAATATGTATGCGGATGGTAAGGAAAGTTAAAGAGAAAGGAAGATTTTAAATGGCTAAAATTAAAGTTGAAGATTTTATTTCTGGTTTAAAGGAAATGACTATTTTAGAAGTTAAGGAACTTGTTGATGCAATGAAGGAGGAATTTGGAGTTGATCCAAGTGCTGTAGCTGTTGCTGCGGCGCCAGTAGAAAGTGAAGCAGCTGCTGATGTTAATAAGACTGTTGTTTTGAAAAGTGCTGGTGGCAATAAGATTCAAGTTATTAAGCTTTTAAAAGAGATTACTGGTTTAGGTTTAGTTGAGGCTAAGGCTTTAGCTGACAATGGTGGTAATGTTAAGGAAAATTTACCTAGTGAGGAAGCTAATCAAATTAAGGCTCAACTTGAAGAAGCTGGTGCTGAAGTAGAACTTGCTTAATTATTGAAACCCTTGGGTTTCTTTTTTTTTTAAGTTGTGTTATATTAGTGGTAGGGGTTTTCTGGAGGAAATATGAAAAAGATTTTGACTGTTATTTTTGACGGTTTTGGCATTAGTGATAAAAATTTAGGTAATGCTATTAAGGATGCTAATTTGGCTAATTTTTGGGAGATGTGGAATAGTTATCCTCATGCTTTGTTAAAGGCTAGTGAGGAAGCTGTTGGTTTACGTCCTAATCAATTTGGTAATAGTGAGGTTGGGCATTTGACTATTGGGGCGGGAAGGCGTCTTAAGCAAAGTTCGACTTTGGTTGATGAGTTTTTAAGTGATAAGATTATGGATGATGATAATTTTATTGATATGGTTAGTGATGTTTTAGAAAATCACCGGCGGGTTCATATTATGGGGCTTTTTAGTGATGGTAAGGTTCATGCTGATATTGATCATTTTTTTAAGGTTTATGATTGTTTGGTAGCTAAGGGTGTAGAGGATATTCATTTTCATTTGATTAGTGATGGGCGCGATACGGGTGTGAAGGAGTTTTATAATTATTATTCGGCTTTGGAGTCGAAAATTAGTAGTACGGGTATTGGTAGTGTATCTAGTATTTGTGGTCGTTATTATGCGATGGACCGGGATAAGAAGTGGGATAGGACGGAGCGTTATTATAAGCTTTTGACTAGAGGGGTAGGAATGGCTGGTAGTAGTGTTTCTTTTATTTTGAAGCGTTTATATGATGATGATATTACGGATGAGTATTTGCCACCTATTAAGACGAAGAGTTTTGTGCCGATTAAGGATGGGGATGTTGTTATTTGGATGAATTATCGGACTGATAGGGCGAAGCAGATTTTGTCGGCTTTTTGTATGAAGGGTTTTGATAGTTTTGCTGTTTTTCCTTATTCTGTTAAGGTTTATACTTTTTTGCCGATTGATAGTAAGATTAAGACGGTTAATTTTATGGAGTATCCTTTGATAGAAAATTCACTTGGTGTTTATTTGTCTAAGCTTGGTTTGTCGCAGGCACGTATTGCTGAGACGGAGAAGTATGCGCATGTTACTTATTTTTTTGATGGTGAGAGTAATGCTAGTTTGCCTTTGTGTCAGAAGTTTTTAATTCCTAGTTTGAAGGTTGCTACTTATGATTTGGAGCCCCAGATGAGTGCTGTTGAGGTGACTAAGAAGGCTGTTTCTTGTATGGAGAAGGATTATGATTTTATTTTAGTTAATTATGCTAATGCTGATATGGTGGGTCATACTGGTAATTATGAGGCGACAAAGAAGGCGGTTATGACGATTGATTTGTGTTTGAAGTTGCTTTTAGAGAAGGCCAATGAAAATTTTTATACGCTTATTTTGACTTCGGATCATGGTAATGCTGATCAGATGCTTGATGAAGTTGGAAAAGTGGTTACGAGTCACACGACTAGTTTGGTGCCTTTTATTATCGCGGATAATAAGGTTAAGTTAAAGGAGTCTGGTGATTTGACTAATGTGGCGCCTACTATTTTGGATTATATGGATATTTTTATTCCTAAGGAAATGGATGCTGATGGTAGTTTGATTGTTAAGTGATCTTAAAAAAAGATTGCTTTTTTTGGTTTATGTTAAGTTATTTATTATGTTAAGTTAATAAAAGAATTCCAAGTAAAATCAAGGAATTCTTTATTTTTTTCT
>CANQYR010000077.1 GCA_947628125.1 uncultured Bacilli bacterium | reverse complement strand
AAGGATGCAACGATTAGGAAGTTGGTTTCTTATTTTCAAAAAGATTTTCGGGTGATTGCGATTAAGCTTGCGGATCGGTTACATAATATGCTTACTTTAAATTATATGAGTTTACAAAAGCAAAAGGAGATTGCTTTGGAAACACTTTCGATTTATGCGCCTTTCGCGTATAAGATTGGGGCTTATGATTTGCAGTATCAACTAGAGGATTTAAGTTTGTTGTATTTAGAACCTACTAAGTATTATGATTTGTTAAGAAGTAGGGAAATGATTAAGCATGAAAGCCATTTTTTGGATGTTATTGAAACGGTAAATAAGAGTTTAAATGCGCATCATATTAATAATCGGGTACAGTATGTTCCGAAAAATATTTATGGTATTTATAAGCGGTTAGAAACGTATGATGATATTAAAAATATTCCGGATTTGTTTTCATTTAAAGTTATTGTTGATAATGTTAATGATTGTTATAAAGCTTTAGGGGTTTTACATGATTTGTATAAGGTAATTGATGCTTATGAAAAGAATTATTTAGTTCATCCGAAGCCTAATTTATATCAGTCTTTAGATACAACTGCTCTTATTGAAAGTGGGCAAATGATTCAGTTTTTGATTAGAACGAAAAATATGAATATTAGATGTAATAATGGTTTAATTGGCTATGGGGAAATTTATGGTAGTAAGGCCAGGGAAAAAATTCAAAAGGATTTGGAAGAGTGTGGAATTGAGAAGATATGGTCTTTTGATAGTAAGGTAGAAAGTGATGCGGAGTTTGTTCGGATATTAAAACAGAATTTAGGAAGGTAGATATTTATGGATATGTGGTTTAATTGGTTAATTGTGTTAGTTTTGCTGATTGTTATTCAGTTAGTGAAGGTTAATTTAACTAGTATTTGGTTTATTTTGAGTGCTTTGATAACGTTTATTTTATCTTTTTTCTTAGATGATTTGCTTAGTTTGTTTGCGACTTTTGTTTTAGGTGGTTTTCTTTTTATGATTTTAGCTAAGCCAATTGTCAATGAGTTTTGGACTAAAAAGGATGAAAAGCTTAATTTAGATGATTTTTTAGGGTCAGTTGGAACGGTTTGTGAAACGATTAATAAAAATGATATTGGGATGGTTAGTATTAATGGGGTTAAGGTAAAGGCTACGGCTATGCAAAAGATTAATGTGGATCAAGAGGTTATTGTTGATTTGGTTTTGGATGATGTTTTAAAGGTTCATAAAAAAAGAAGGAAAAAGAAAGCTAATGAAAGTTTATCATGATATTCCACCTTTTTATGATGCAGATTCAAGGATTTTAATTTTAGGTTCGATGCCTAGTGTGGTATCAAGAAAAGAAGGCTTTTATTATGCTCATAAGCAGAATCGTTTTTGGACGGTTTTAGAGCAGGTTTTTGATGAAAAAATAAGTTCTAAGGAAGAGTTTTTGCATAAGCATCATATTGCTTTGTGGGATGTAATTAAGTGTTGTGATATTGTTAATTCTAGTGATTTGAGTATTAAAAATGTTGTAGTAAATGATATTTCGTGGTTGCTTTCTAAAACGAAGATTGAGAAAATTTTTGTTACGGGAAATAAGGCTTATGAGCTTTATGAGAAAATGGTGTATCCTGATGTTAATATATTAGCTTATAAGCTTTCTTCTACTTCAAGTGCAAATGCTAGGTGTAGTTTAAAATCTTTGGTAGATGAGTATATGGTGTTAAAAAAATAATGGCTTTATTTTAGTTTAGCCATTATTTCTTTGGTAGTTAATTTTATTTCTTTTGTATAATTAGGGCAGATGTGCAGGTGTAGGTGTTTTATTTCTTGACTTGTGCCATAGTTTATTACGTATGAGGTGCCTGAAAATCCTAGGCGAGTCATTAGTTTTTCGTTTACTAATTTGGCAATGTTAAACATGTGACTTATTATTTTTTCATCGGCATCCTTTATATCTTGAATATGTTTTTTAGGGATTATTAAGCTATGACCTGGTTTGGTTTGGTTGATGTCTAAAAAAGATATAACTTCATCATCTTCATATAGTATGTTACTTTCTATTTCTTTATTTAAAATTTGACAAAATATACAACTCATAATTTACCTCCTATATTTATTTTAGCATTTTTTTTCTTATTCTTAAAGCACAAATTATGGGTGATTTGCATAGATATAATGTAGAGGTGAATTATTATGGCAAATTATAAAGAGATTGTTACAAAGGCTGTAGTTGGTAAAGCTAAGAAGGCCAATACTTTACATTTAAATATGACGCCGGATGAAAATATTGATACAGTTTTAGGTTGCTGGGTTATCAATCATAATTTTAAGGGGTTAAAGGAAGGTTCTAAAGTAGGTGTTGATGGTAATTTTGATGTCAATGTTTGGTATAGTTATGATGGTGATACGAAAACAAAGGTAAATAGTAAAAGATATAGTTATCATGAGCTTTATCAGGTGCCTTTAAAAAATGATCAAAGTTTGACTAGTTCTTCGGAGATTTTGGTAAGAAGTTTAAAGCAGCCATCGGTAAGTAATGTTAAAATTGAAGATGGGAAAATTGTTTTGGATGTTGATAAGGAACTTGGGGTTGAGATCGTTGGCGATACAAAGATTAAGGTGCCGGTTGAGGAGTTAGAAGATGATTATGAAGAGATGATTGATGATAGTGATGAAAAAATGATTGATGCGGTTAATGAAGATTATTTGGAAAGTAATTAGCTTTCTTTTTTTGTCAACTATTTTTGGTTGACAAAAGATTGTTATTTTGTTATATTAATGCAAGTGAAGGAGGAAATAATAATGGCTGTTAAGTTAAGATTAAAAAGAATGGGAGCTAAGGCTAAACCTTTTTATCGGATTGTGGCTGCTGATTCAAGAAGTCCTAGAGATGGTAAGTTTTTAGAGGTTGTCGGAACTTATGATCCAGTAAAAGACAAAGATAAAGTTACAATTAATGAAGAAAGAGCTTTATATTGGCTTGGTGTTGGGGCTTTACCTACTGATACGGTTCGCAATATTTTAAGCAGACAAGGGGTTATGAAGAAGTTTGCTCTTTCTAAGAAGAAGAGTGCAAAGTAGATGGAAAGATTAGTTGATTATGTACTATTTTTAGTTAAAAGTGTTGTTAAAAATCCTTTGGATGTTACAGTTGAGATTAAAAGTAGTGAACCAGAGATTGTTTTAGATGTGATTGTTAATAAGGATGATATGGGCTGTGTAATTGGAAAAGATGGTCATATGGCGGGAAGTATTAGAACGCTTGTTATTGCTTATTGTTATTTAAACAATCTAGGAAAGATTAAGATTAATTTTGATGACATGAAATAATTTTCATGTTTTTCTTTTGTCAAATTTTTGTTGTTTCATTGCATAAAATGATGTAAGGGAGTATACTAAAAGTGGAAGATGCAGGTGAAGTAGTTGAAAAAGAGAGTTATAAGCGCGATTGTAATGTTAGTTATTTGTGTGCCCCTTTTTTTAGCGGGTGGTAATGTGTTTTCCTTAGCGGTTGGTTTTTTAGGGGTATTGTCTTTGAAAGAGCTTCTTGATTTAAAAAAAAGCCATCATAAAATTCCTAGTGCTTTGGTTTTGTTTAGTGCACTTGCTTTAGTTTCAGTGATTTTTTATGAGTATCAAGGTAGTGTTGTATCTTATGGTATTAGTCATCGGCTTTTGATTGTGATTTTAGGTGGTTATTTACTGCCAACGCTTTTTTTGAGTAAGAAAGAATATGATACTAGTGATGCTTTTTATTTATTTGGGGTGGTTATTTTTTTAGGTCTTTGTTTTCATTCTTTAATTATTATAAGGGCTAAGAATATTTATTTGCTCGGGTATTTGCTTTTAGTAGCAATTGTAACGGATGTTTTTGCTTATTGTATAGGTTCTTTAATAGGCAAGCATAAGTTAGCTTTAGATATTAGTCCTAATAAGACAATTGAGGGTTTAGTAAGTGGTCTTATTTGTTCAGGGGTAATATGTAGTAGTTATTATTATTTGTTTGTTGATAAGAAAAATATTTTGCTTTTATTTTTGCTTAGTGTGTTTTTATCTTTTGTCGGGCAGTTAGGAGATTTAGTTTTTAGTAAGATAAAAAGGGAAAATGGGATAAAGGATTTTTCCAAGTTAATTCCAGGTCATGGCGGTATTTTAGATAGGTTAGATAGTGTATTATTTATTTTGCTTGTTTATTTTGTTTTTATGAAGATATTATAGGAGGAATGTTTATGTGGATTTTAAGTTTAATATTATTTATATTTATTTTGGGAATTATTATTTTGGTTCATGAATTTGGTCATTTTATAACGGCTAAGAAATCGGGTGTTTATATTTATGAGTTTTCCATTGGGATGGGACCAGTTATTTTTTCTAAAAAAGGTAAGGATGGAATATATTATAATATTAGGGCTTTACCAATAGGTGGTTTTGTGCAAATGGATGGGGAAGTTTATGAGGATGATAATAAAATTCCTAAGGAAAAGTTTTTGTGTAATCGGCCATGGTATCAAAGGTTACTTATTTTATCAGCTGGGGTTATTAATAATTTTTTGTTAGCACTTATTTTATTGTTTGTTATGTC
>CANQYR010000076.1 GCA_947628125.1 uncultured Bacilli bacterium | reverse complement strand
GGATCTTTTAATAGCCTTAATAGCCAAAGGAATATTATCCGCACTTAAACTCGTATAAATTAAAAAATATGAATCACTAGGATAATACTTTATCCCATTACGATAAACAAGGGGCGTTTGTATTCTTAAATACTTAGTAAGCTTATCAGATTGATTAGCATTACCCAAAATATTAGCATAAACATTAGCAACCGCATACCTCTCAAAATAACTAATATCCTCAAACTGCAAATACATTAAAAGCTCACTTTGAACATACTTACTTTGCTTAACAACATCAAAAGATTTTTTAATATTACCCACACAAGTTGATACAAAATCCTTCTCCACAATAGTCTTCTTCTCAAAATACTTCTTAAAATAATTAGCTACTAAATCCATGTTACAATCACCAATTAACATAATAACAACCTTAGAATTAGTAAACATATCATCATAATCTTTTAACAAATCATCACTACTTATACCATCAACCTGCTCATGTGTTCCCATAAGAGAAGTAGACACTATTTCATCTTTAAAAAGCACATCTTTAGAATCAACAAACGCATAACTTAAAGGATCCTCCTTATACCGATCAATCAAACTATGCTTTAACTTTTTAACTATTTCCATACTCTTTGAATCAAACTTACCATCAACAACATTCGGCTGTAAAATTTGCTCACAAAAAAAACTTATGCAATCTTCTAAAAAATTCTTTTCCTTAACATACTTAGGGCTTAAAAAATCAAAAGAAAAAGTTGACACATAACTGTGACCAAACCTCGTTATATTGGTATAAAAATCACTATTATAAAGCTTTTCCAGCTCAATTAATAACTCTCTTTTCGTTGGATAATTATGTGTTGAATAAGAAAGCATACTAAGCAAAAAACACCGAATATAAGCCCTTTCAAAAGGTATCTCGGAAATAAAATTAACATCAACATGAACATTCTTAAAACGTTTTGTTTGAATTGCAAAAATATTAAAACTATCAAACTCGTACTGTTTATATTGCATCATTACACCTCTTTCTTTAGTATAAAACATATTAAGAATTTTATTAAGAAATTTACTACCTATCCTAAAATAATAATATCATTTTTTAACTTAAAAAGAAAGCAGAAAAAAAGAAAATACCATTTGGTAAATCCTTTTACGTAACTTCATAATAACCTCTTAACTTTTCTAGGCTCTTTTTTTCATACCTTGAAACCTTAACTTGAGTCATATTAAGCTTTCTTGCGATCTCACTTTGAGTCATATCATTAAAATAACGATATAAAATGATCTTTTGCTCACATTCATCAAGTGACATTATTCCATCTTTTAAAGTAAGCTTCTCATCTAAAGAAACATCCTTATTATCATAAACTAAATCATACACATCTCTTTCATTTTCCTTAGAATCCAAACTTAAAAAACTTTTAGTTGCCATATAAACATCACTAACAAGCGAGCTAGATAAACCTAGAAACTGACTTACCTCCAAACTACTTACCTGGCGATGGAGCTTCAAAGATAATTCATTTTTAGCTTGCAAAATTTTCTTAGCTAATCTAAGCATATCCTTACTAATCTTGATTTTTTGATTTTTTAAAACAAAGTCATACATTTCCCCAAAAATATAATCATAAGCATAAGTCGAAAACTTTGTCTTCCCATCTTTACGATAATTATTATAAGCCTTTAAAACCCCAATACATCCTGATTGAAACAAATCTTCATAAGAAACATTATAAAATTTTGCTGCAATTTTCTTAATAAGTGGAATATTAGCCTTAATTATCTCATCTTCCATCTAAGCCTCCGATCTTATTTTAAAATGAAAACCTACCAAACCCTCCTTCATTGCTTTCGTCATGTTACATAACAAGAAACTCCCCTTTTGCTCTTTCATCTTTATCTTTGTATTTAATAAGGCATATTTTCCATCCAAATCTAACTTCTTAAGATTTTTGCAATCAAAAAATAAATTTTTAATCTGATTTTTCTTAATATAAGGAATCAAAAAATCTTCAATTTGAAAAGTCTCAGTTTTAACTAACTTTCCATCAAGCCGAACATACAAACAATTACCCTGCTTCTTCAAATGAATATAAAACATATAATCACCTTCGCCGCATAAAATATAACCCATTTTCAAAATCATTAAAACCATTTCGACAAAGAAAGCCAAAAAAATTAGCCCATCACCTTGCTAATCTTTTCCTTAATAGACCAAATCATAACATTAATTACTTATCTTGGTTTTCCCACCCGTAATACTTTTCAAATTCTTATTAAACAGATCCCATAAATTAGCCTTTAAAACATCCTCTAAAACCGTTACATCAACCGTATCAACTACCTTACCATTATCTATTACATTAGCCTTGCCAACAACATCACCTTTCTTTAAAGGTGCCTTTAATTTATCAACTAATATCTCAAACGAATAACTAGGTTTATCATCATTCTTAGAAAGAACCTTTACATAATCATCTTTCAAACTTAAATTAACCGCATCCTTCTTGCCAAATTCAACCCTCTTAGCCCCTAAAGACGTATTCTTATCAAAAGCCTTATACAAAACCGTAGTATTAAAACCATAATTAAGTAAACTTGCCGTATCACTACTGCGCTCATCACTAGAAGGCTCATTCATCACCACTGATATTAACCGTAAATCACCCTTCTTAGCCGTTGCTGTCAAACAATACCCAGCCTCTTTCGTAAAACCTGTCTTGAGTCCATCAAGCCCTGAATAAAACCTCACTAACTTATTAGTATTAACAAGCCAAATTGAAGACCCATCATTTTTCTTCAAATAATCCTCATAAATACTTGTAAACTGCAAAATATCTTCATGTTTTAATAACTCCCTAGCCATAATCGCCATATCCCTCGCGCTAGACTTATGACCTTCCTCATCCAAACCATGTGGATTTTTAAAAACCGTATTAGTTAAACCTAAACTCTTAGCCTTCTCATTCATCATCGAAACAAAATTTTCTACCGAACCTGCTATTTTCTCACTCATGGCCACCACCGCGTCATTACCACTAGCAACCGCAATTCCCTTTAAAAGTTCCTTAACCAAATAAACCTCATTAGTTTGTAAAAATAACTGACTACCACCCATACTAGATGCTCTTTCACTAATAACAACCTCATCATCCATCTTTAAAGAGCCATTATCAATTGCCTCCATAATTAATAACATACTCATTATCTTTGTCATACTAGCTGGCGGCAACGCCTCATCACTATTTTTTTCATACAACACTTGCCCAGTTGACGCTTCAATTAAAATAGCCGACTTACTAGTCAAAGCAAGTTCACTTGCCCTTACCTTAAGTAAAAAACCAAAAAACATTATCATTAACAAAAAAACTTTCTTAAACATTTTACACCTCTTACCAAATTTTATAAATACCTGTGCTTTTTTATGTCAAAAAGTGCTATAATTTAATATATAGAGGTGTATAAAAAATGAAAAGAAAAAAACAAAACAAACGCAAAATAATTTTCCTGTTATTAATATTACTAGCCATCATTTTTTTAATAATACTCTATATGAGAAAGGAAAAAAACATGCCAGATAATTATTCTAATGAAGCTAAAGAAAAACTAAAAAAAGAAAACATTGATATAAAAGAATATAACCAAACATTAGAAGCTTTTCTAAAAAGTGATGACTTTAAAAAAGAAAACATAGAAGCTTACATGCAAATAAATTTTCAAAACGAAGAAGACTTTACAGCTAAAACAAATGCTCTTTTAGAAAAAAACTATAGCCCCGATGAAATAAACGATATCTTTACCTATCTAAGTAAAGCAAATATCCAAAAACTATTAGAAATGGATTACGTAAATTTACAAGATTACCTCAAAATATCTAACCTTGATGTATCTAAAATAGATGCCTACAAAGAATACGAGCAAAAAAATAACACCACCATAAATGATGCCGTAACTAAAGTAAACCTTCACCTAGATGAGCCATTTTATGAAAACGTCGAAACAATAGAAAAACCCGATGACATAACCGTCTTAGTAAATAAGTTTCACGCATTAGATGCCTCATACGTTCCAACTGACCTTACAAACGTTGGTACATATTCCCTGCAAATGCGCAAAGAAGCCGCCGAAGAATTAGAACAACTAATAGCTAAAGCCGCCTTAGATAATAGAGAATTAATACCTTATAGCACCTACCGTAGCTACGATTACCAAAAAAGACTATATGAAGGTTACTTAGAAATAGATCCCAAAGAAACAGTAGACACATACTCCGCAAGACCTGGCCATTCCGAGCACCAAACCGGCCTTGCTTGTGATATAAGAAGTAGCATTTTAAACGATCGATTAACTGACTCTGATTATGAATGGATGCTCCAAAACTCCTATGAATTTGGCTTCATTGTCAGATACCCTAAAGGCAAAAGCGAAGTAACAGGCTACATGGAAGAACCATGGCATATTAGATACATCGGTAAAGAACACGCCAAAAAAGTTCACGACCTTGATATCACCTATGATGAATACTACGATCTATATATCGCTAACCATTAAAAAAACTTGCAAACAATTGCAAGCTTTTTTTCAGCATTTTCTTCGAAGCGCACTGCCAAAATAACGACCTAAATCTGCGATAAAGTTAAGCGCATCAAAAATAAACGTAGCCAAAGCCCCAGTTAAAGCCCC
>CANQYR010000075.1 GCA_947628125.1 uncultured Bacilli bacterium | reverse complement strand
TGAAGGAGTAAATGAGTGGAGCACATCAGCTATGGAAAAAGTATTAAATGATGAATATTTAAATAGACGTACTGGCTCAAACTTATGTTATAAAGCTGGCAGTAATACTACAGAGGCTTGTCCGGATTGGGAAACTATCGGAATAAGAGATGCAGCAAGAAATATGATATCTAGTGTAAAATGGAATATCGGCTCAACGCAAGGATCAAATAATTTAAGCATAATAACAGCAAAATATATGTATAAAATGGAACGAAGTAGTTATAATGGAAAGCAATGCAGTGGTGGAAGTGATTGCAATGACAAAGTAGATAGAACAACAACATGGATAGGAAAAGTAGGCTTAATGTATCCTAGTGATTATGGCTATGCTGTAGGTGGTGACGTAAGAGAGGTATGTTTAGGAAAAACAATGAATTCATATAATAGCGATAATTGTATGACGTATGATTGGATATATGATAATAGATTTACTCAATGGACAATGACACCAATGTCTAATTCGTCGTATGCTAGCTATGTGTACTATATTTACTCAAGTGGTTATGTGAACGGTGGTTATACTCACGATCCTCGTTCCATCCGTCCGACCCTTTATCTTGCATCTTCTGTGAAAATAGTAGACGGAAGTGGTGAAGTAGGTGATCCGTTTGTATTAAGCTTAAACTGATGCACATTTTAAAAAGATATTGACAAATTCCCTTTAAAGTGATAGAGTATTCTACGTTTAAAGGGGGTTTTTATTATGGAAACTTTAAGAAAACAAATAAATGCAATTAAAAATGGCTTTTATGAAAGGGAATACGGGCCTAATGGTGAAGCTTATTATGTCGATTCTTATGGACGTAAGGTTATGATTGAATACGTAGTAAATATTCACAGGGTTTGGTATGTTTTAAATAATGAAAGCTATGAATGGAATTTGGTTGACGGTGTTGAAATTATTTATAATCAATATGGTAAGGCTGTATCTATTTTATTTGGAGATGGTCATGAATGGCTTGGTGAGTCATTTATTAGCGAAGAGGCTATTTCTTTAGAAAACAAATTTAGGGTTGATTATAAAAACTTTATGGAAAGATATAAAGTTACAAGAATAAATAAGGAGCTATACAGTGAAATTTGTGATTTATTGGAACGTGTTTCTAATATTACTTGTATTTGTGATATGTCATTAATTACAACTACACTTAGCAATATGAAACGTTTTGGTGAGATTGTTTTATATGGTAATCCTGATATTTTCTGTAAAAATCAATTAAATATTGTCAAAAATATGGAAAATGAATTGACTAAAAAGAATAATGAGGAAAAGAAAAGTGAGCTATATATTGAAAAATTAAATAAATATTATAGTTGGAGTAAAAATTTAGAAAAGAAATTCATGGAAAAATATGGCCCTAGAAATGTCTACACAAGAAAAACTTCATATATTAATTCTTGCATTTTAGGTTGTGTAGATAAAGGTTTAGTAACAGAAAAAGACATCAATGTTATTTCTTCTTTAGTAACTGAGCTTGAGGTAATGATAAAAGCTGATAAAGATTGTGAAGCTTTAGTTGAACCAAAGAAAAACCAACCTGTTAAAGTAGAAATGGTTGATCTTAGTGATGTTAAGGAAGCTTCTGATATCAGAGTTGAACAAGTTAATTTAGATGAAGAGGAAAAACCTAAAAAAGTTTCTTTATTTAAGAAAATTAAAAAGAAAACAATCGCGGTTTATGCTGCTTTATTAGCTGGGGTAATATCAATTGGTTCAGTTGGAGGAAGTTTGTTTGCTAAGCATTTAAAAAATGCATCAGCAGATAATATTACGATTGTTAATGATGATCAAGAAGATTTATCTTTAACTAGCTATGGAGTTCCTGATAAATATCTTGCTGGTTTAGATACTAGAAATATTGTCAAGGCTAGTACTTTAGATGAGGCTATTGTTGGCTTAGGAAGTAGTAATATAGTTAATACTAATACTTTGGATGAAGCTATTGCTGGTTTAGGAGCAGAAGACGCGATAGCTGAAACTGAAGCTCAGACCGAAGCTCAAACTGAGACTACAGAAGTTCAAACAGAGTCTCTAGTTCAAACTGAATCTGAGGCTATTAAAGAAGAAAATAAGGAAGTAGTTATTGAAAATCAAACTGATAGAATATTAGCAGGTTTAGCGTTAAAAAGCGCAAGAGGGGTAATTGAAAAGGAAGATACAACTGATTTAGTAGCAGTTGAGGATGAAAAGAATTTGTTAGAAAGTTATAAAACAGAATTACAAAATTTAAAAATGATGTTACCTTCTAGTGATTTAGAGATTGACGGTATTCGTTCAATTGGTGATTCAGTAAATATAGTTTCTGATGCTACTTTAAAAAATGATGAGTATTCATTAATATTAGATAAAAATGAAAAAACATCTTTATACAAAGATGAACTTCCAAGAGTAGTTGCTTCAATTGTTATGAGTGATGGAACAAGTGGTAAGACGGCTAAAACGATGGAAGAGGCTTTAGATCTTTATAATGAAGGTTATAATGTAGCTGGATATGGTTTATTAAACCCTTATTCTACTAATGAAGGTAACATTGAAGGCTTTTATGAAGATGAAGATGTTGTAGGTTTAGTAAGAAAATAACAAGCGTTGTCTTGTTTTTTTGATTTAAAAAACGAAACAATTTTGTTTCGTTAGATAAACTCATCTTTATAGAAAAGAACTATATTATTGTCTTTTAATGATTGTTTAACATTTATAACCCGTTGGTTGGAAGATCCACAGTATTTTAAATTAGGGTTTCTTAATTCTTCTTTAAATTGACCATCAACTATGACATCTATATTTTCTAAACCATCGATATTTTTAATATCTTCAAAAGAAAAACCTGTCCAAACCCAAACTGTTTTGTTTGGGAATTTGGTTTTAAATGCTTTGGCTAACTTTACTGTTCCTTCTTTATTTTTAGGATGTAGGGGTTCACCACCTAAAATTGATAAGCCTTCGATATAATCTTTACTACCAAGCTCTAAAACTTTATTTATGGTTTCATCTGTAAATTCTTTGCCACCATTAAAGTCATGAGTTTCTTTGTTAAAGCAATTAGGACAATTAAAAGTACATCCTTGCATAAATATGGAAACTCTAACGCCAGGGCCATTAGAGATATCCATTTTTCTTATTTTATTATAACGCATTATTATTCCTCATCTTTGTTGTCTAAATGTATTACTCGTTCTTTTATTTCTTGAGTTCTACCTTTATTCCAAAAGTTAGAGCCAATGTAGCCACATGTTCTTCTGGCAACATTTAATTTAGCATGATCACGGTTGCCACATTCTGGACAATACCATTCTAAGTTATCATCAATTAGTATTTCACCTGTGTAACCACATTCATGGCAATAATCTAATTTGGTATTTAATTCGGCATACATGATGGTGTCATAGATAAATTTAATAACTTCAATTACTGCTTCTAGGTTATTAGCTAGATTTGGTGTTTCGATGTAAGATATCGCCCCACCAGGACTTAATACTTGGAATTCACTTTCTAGCTTTAATTTAGTAAAGGCATCTATTTCTTCAAATACAGGAACATGGTAAGAATTAGTTATGTAATCACGATCGGTAATGCCTTTTACAACACCGAAACGTTCTTTTAAGCATTTAGCAAATTTATAAGTTGTTGCTTCAATTGGGGTGCCATAAACACTGTAGTCAATGTTTTCGGCTTCTTTCCATTTTTTACAAGCTTCATTTAATTTTTTCATTACGTCAATTGCAAAGTCTTTACCTTCACCATTGTCAGTATGAGAATGGCCAGTCATAAATTTTGTACATTCATATAATCCAGCATAGCCTAAAGATATTGTTGAGTAACCATTATGAAGAAGGTCATGGATTGATTGGCCTGGTTTTAATCTTGATAAGGCACCGTATTGCCATAGTATTGGGGCAACGTCACTTGTTGCTTTAGATAATCTTTTGTGTCTTATTTGTAAAGCTCTATGGCAAAGTTCTAGTCTTTCGTCTAAGATTTGCCAGAAGGCATCTCTATCTTTATCAGAGCTTAAGGCAACGTCAACTAAATTGATTGTAACAACGCCTTGGTTAAAGCGACCATAGTATTTTGGTTTGCCATTTTCATCAACATATGGAGTTAAGAAAGAACGGCAGCCCATGCATGGGTAGCATTGTCCGTTACCATTTTTGTCAATTTTTAATTGTTTCATGATTTTTTCAGAGATGTAATCTGGTACCATTCTTTTAGCTGTACATTCAGCGGCAAGTTTGGTTAGATACCAGTATTTGCTATCTTCATGGATGTTATCTTCTTCAAGGATGTATAAAAGTTTTGGGAAAGCTGGGGTAACATATACACCTTTATCATTTTTCATACCTAAAATTCTTTGTTTTAGGACTTCTTCAATGATCATAGCTAGTTCTTCTTTATATTCTTCTGTTTCACCAAGGTACATACATACACTTAAGAAAGGTGCTTGACCATTGGTGGTAGTCATTGAATTTATTTGATATTGGAATGTTTGAACACCATCTTTTATTTCTTTTAGTAAGTCTTCTTTAGCATATTTTTCTTGATCTGCTTTAGAAAGTTTACGTTGTTTATATTTTTCTAAGTAACGGTTGTAGCTATCTCTTACAAAAGGCGCTAGATGGGTAAGGGTTATTGTACAACCACCATATTGACTAGAGTTAACCGCGGTTATTAATTGGGTTGCAATAGTCATCGCGGTTAAGAAGCGATGGGGTTTTTCAATCATGACGCCATTGATGTTGGTACCGTTTTGAAGCATGTCTTCTAGGTTAATTAAGTCACAGTTGTGAAGAGCATTTTGTGCGAAATAATCGGCATCATGGAAATGGATTATACCTTCATCATGGGCTTTAACGATATCT
>CANQYR010000074.1 GCA_947628125.1 uncultured Bacilli bacterium | reverse complement strand
GTATTATACTTTTAGTAATGTTAGCTGTAGCAACAACATATGCTTACTGGCAAATAACAAAAGTCCAAACTGAAGTAAATGTTGTAAATACAGCCTGTTTAAACTTAGAACTTACTAACGAATCAGCAGCTATATCGTTACCAAATATGACACCAATTGATTATGAAGATAGTAAAAATCTAGTTCCATACAAATTTACAGTCAAAAATAAATGTTCTGAAACAATATCATATGAAATAAGATTTGAACTAACTAATCAAACAACATTAAATGAAAATTATCTAGCAGTTAGTATAAACAATGAAAAAATAGGCAAATTAGAAAACCTTGAACAAAGAAGCACAAACATAGCAAATGGCTTAAGAGGCTATAAAATAAAAGAAGATTATGTTGGAGCCAATAAAGAAAATAACTATGAATTTAGAATTTGGCTAGATGAAAATACAGCAGGTAATGAAGAAACAATAAATAAACAATTTGAAGGTAAAATAACAATCGTAGGAATAGAAAGTAAAGCCAATCCATCTAGATCCGCAACAGAATTTTTAACAGAACTAGCTAAAGCAAAACCAAATGAATTAGCTTATGATGGAACAGAAACACTAGGTGAATATGGAACCATTGATAATAATTTAAGATTTGTTGGTGCAAATCCTAATAACTATGTAAACTTTAACAATGAAGTATATGAAACAGATGTGTACTATGGTTATTATGATGATACCTTATCAAGTCGGCAAATTTATAATTCCTACGAAGAATGTAGTACAGCAGATTCATATAATTATAACTGTACAAAAATTCGTTCTGCCGGTGACTCTATGTGGCGAATAATTGGGGTTATAAATAATGTAACTGAAGAAACAGGGCAAACAAATAGTTATATAAAAATAATACGAGATCAATCTATTGGCTCTTATTCATGGGATAGTTCTACTTCAAACGTAAATGGTGGTGATGGAGTAAATGAATGGAGCCAAGCAGAAATAAAAAATGTATTAAATGATGGCTATTTATATAAAGTAGCAGGAATATATTCTTGCTATCAAGGAAGAAATTACTCCAAAAAAGATTGCCCTGATTGGTCAAGTATAGGAATAAATGACGAAGCAAGAAAAATGATAATAAGTGCAAAATGGTTCACCGGAACATTTTCTAGAGATACCTACTCAGAGTACGATACAATGGCCGCAAAAAAAATATATGAAGCGGAGCGAAGTAAAAATAATGGTAAAGAATATTGTACTGGATCTAATCCACCAGCTGGATGTACTGATTCAGTAACTAGAAAAGCAACATGGATAGGCAAAGTAGGCTTAATGTATCCAAGTGATTATGGCTATGCAGTTGGTGGTGAAAATAGAGAAAATTGTGTAAAAAGTCCGATACACTATGGTTCAAAAGATAAATATTATACAAATAATAATTGTCCAAAAAACAATTGGCTGTATGAACAATATAGCACTCAATGGACAATAACTCCCTTTCAAAATTATTATTCTGCAGCTTACATATTTTTTATAAATACTACTGGAATTGTTGACTCCGGTACTTCCAATTCATTAAAAGACATCCGTCCCACATTATATCTAAAAAACAACATCAAAATAATTGAACGTGACTATGAAGACTATGGAAGTGCTGCCCATCCATTTGAATTATCATTAGATTAAACTAGTAAAAAAACTAGTTTTTTTAATTAAATTACAGCATATGCTGTTTCTTTTTTTATTTAGTTTTGGTAAAATAATGCTAACGAGGGTTTTATGAGATATGAATTAGATGGAAAATTATTAGATGTAAAGGTTGTAAGAAAACCTAATAAAAACTTATATATGCGCATAGAAAATTCGCATACCATTTTAGTGACTTGTAATCGCTTTGTAAGTGAAAAAGAAATCATGCGCATTATAAAAAAAAATGAAGCATCCATAAGAAAAATGTACCAACATAAAATAAAACAAGAAGAAAAAAATAAAATGTTTTACTACCTAGGAAAAGCCTATAAAAGAGTATATAACGAAAATATAAACAAAGTAGCGTTTGATAACGATACAATAATTGCCAAAAACGAAAATGCCCTTCATAAATTCTATGTCCAAGAATGCTTTCGCGTTTTTGAAAACGAAATGGATCGCATCATCCAATACTTTGAAAATATCCCTAGGTTTACCTTAAAAATAAGAACCATGAAAACCAGATGGGGCGTTAATAACTTAACCAAAAAAACCATCACCCTAAACAGTGAACTATTAAAAAAAGACCTAGACTTAATAGACTACGTCATAATCCATGAACTATGCCACTTTTATGAACCCAACCATAGTCCTAATTTTTGGAATTGGGTAGAAAAATATTACCCAAAATATAAAGAAGCAAGAAGGAGGCTAAGAAATGATTGAATCAATTCATAACGACCACGTTATAAAATGGCAACATCTGCAAAATAAAAAATACCGCGACGAAACAAATGAATACCTAGTAGAAACCGAACACTTAGTAAAAGAAGCCATTAAAAGTGGCTATGCGAAAGAAATAATTTGCCTAGAAAACTATCAAATTGATACCAAATTACCAGTTTATAAAGTAACCAAACAAGTCATGCAAAAAATATCTAGCCTAGTAAGCATTCCAACCATATGTGCCGTATGTGAAAAAAAAGAAGAAAAAGAAATAACTGGTAACGTCCTAATACTAGATGGCATCCAAGATCCAGGCAACCTCGGCACCATCATAAGAAGCGCCATTGCCTTTAACTTCCAAGACATCATCTTATCCTTAGATACCGTTGATCTATATAACCCCAAAGTAATAAGAAGCTGCGAAGGCATGAACTTTCATACCAACATCATAAGAACAGATATTAAAAAATTTATAACAGAACATAAAAACTACATCTTCTATGCCACCGACGTTTCTAAAGGCACATCCCTGCATAACTTTTGCAAACCAAAAGAAAAAATTGGCATCGTAATTGGCAGCGAAGGAAAAGGCGTAAAAAAAGAAATCAAAGACATATGTAATTACCTTTTAAATATCCCCATGAACCCTAAATGCGAATCTCTAAATGCCGCCATAAGCGCTTCCATATTAATGTATGAGGTGACCAAATGAAAATATATATTGGCCATATAACAGGTACCCATGGTATTAAAGGTGAACTAAAAGTATTAAGTGACTTTGAAAGACAAGACCTAGCCTTTCAAAAAAATCAAGAAATAATCATCAATAATAATACCCATAAAATAACAAGCGTAAGAAAACACCAAAATAAAATATTAATAACCATTGATAACTTAAATGACATCAACCTCATCTTAAAATACATTAATAACGACATCTACATTCTAAGAGAAAACCTAAAACTAGACACTTACCTTATAAGTGAACTAATAAACTACCAAGTAATTGAAAATGGTGAAACATTAGGAACAGTAAAAGAAATACTAATCCAAAAAAATGGTTATTTGCTAAAAATATACAAAAACTTTTACATCCCATTTGTTCCTAACTACATAAAAAAAGTTGACCAAATAAATAAAACAATAACCACAGAAAATGCAAAGGAGTTGAAATTATGAATATTACCATATTAACTCTTTTTCCCGAAATGTTTACTGGCTTTTTAAACACCTCAATTATCAAACGTGCCATCCAAAAAAAAATAGTCACAATAAACATAGTAAACTTTCGTGATTACTCACCCTTAAATAACCATCAAGTAGATGATACACCTTACGGTGGGGGAAGTGGCATGGTCTTAAGATGCGAACCAATTGTAAGTGCCCTAGAAAGTGTCAAAACTAAAAACAGTAAAACCATTCTCTTAAGCCCCCAAGGAAAACTATTTGACCAGCAAAAAGCCATTAGCCTAGCCAAAGAAGAACATATCATTTTAATATGTGGCCACTACGAAGGCTTTGATGAACGCATAAAAAATTTTACCGATGAAGAACTTTCCATTGGCAATTACATTTTAACAGGTGGTGAACTACCAGCCATGGTAATAACAGATGCCATAACAAGACTTTTAAAAGGCACAATAAAAGAAGATTCCTTAAAAAATGAATCATTTATGCAAGACTTACTAGACTATCCAACCTATACCAAACCACCAGTCTTTCGCAACCTAAAAGTGCCAGATGTCCTCTTATCAGGCCATCATGAAAACATCGAACAATATAGAAAAGAACAAGCCTATTTAAATACAAAAAATAAAAGACAAGATCTCTTAGAAAAGAAGTGATTAATATGTATGATTATAAAATAAAAAAAGATACCAAAAAAAAGCTATTAGTATCCCAAGATAAAATAGTTAATGCTTGTAAATTAAAACCCCATTTCAAACAAAAAAATATCTTAGATGTCAAAGAACTATTAATCATTGATCAAGATCTTAAACAAACATATTGCCACAAACAATTTGATATCACCTTTAAAAGACTAACCCAAATATTACTAAGTATTTTAGAAAACTTTGAAGACGAAGGTGATGCCATCATAGCCTTAAATGAAATACTACATGCTAAACAAAATATATTAGATTACTATACCAACTTTTTAGCCAAAGAAGAAATAAAAAAAATGCTCAAAAAATTAGACTACCTTGAGTCAGAACTAAAAAAACTATTGATATCTTCAAAAATAAAACAAAAGGAAAAAAGCCGTTAAAAAAACTGATTTTAATAATTTACATCAACAAAATCAGTTTTTAATTTTCAAATTGGTAGTCTGTACGGGGTTTGAACCCGTGAATACGAGCTTGAGAGGCGCGCGTGTTAAACCACTTCACCAACAGACCAAATTTAAAACTAAATAAATTTTAACATATCAATCATCCTTTTGCAACAAATTTTTAATTGACACAGGGGGGGGGGTAGAGTGTTATAAGTAAAAATAGGAAGA